>JAISOQ010000099.1 GCA_031275515.1 Treponema sp.
CCCCCCCCCCCCCCCCCCCCCCCCCCCCCCCCCCCCGCCCCCCCCCCCCCCCCCAACGTCTTATTTGGGCTCGAAAGGTTTGAGAAGGAAGAAACTGTCGTTAAGCAACCGGACATTACCCGCCCCTGTATATCAATCGAAAAGTAATCTGCGTTCATTTATAATATGCCTCATAAAAAGAAAAAACAAGAGATTAGAAAAAAACTTACAAAAAAGCATCCGGGCATGACGCTGCCCTGTACAAATGGTTCCTCGGGTTGTAAAAGGGACAGGAAGCGGGAAGAAAATAGAGGACTTAAATCACCCCTCTTTGTTCGTGAGATTCGTGGTCCTTTTTCCTGTCCTTTGTTGAAACTGAGAATTACCGGGGACAAGTTCATTGTACTCGACGTATCCCGAAAAACCTGTTAATATTATCTTATGCAAGTCCTCATGAATATTCTGAGCAGTCTTACGAGCCTTTACATGCTCCTCATTTTTGTCAGAATCATGCTGACCTGGTTCAGCGGAGCCCGGTATGGAAAGCCGGTGGAACTCTTGTGCCAGATCACCGACCCCTACCTTGACTGGTTCCGCCGTTTTCCCCTGCGTTTTGGTATACTGGATCTTTCCCCCATCCTTGCCCTGACGGTCCTGTCCATGGCGAATAACGTGTTTGGGACCCTGGGACTTTACGGGCGCATTACTTTGGGGATAATCCTGGCCATGCTCCTTTCCGCAGTCTGGTCTGCGGCGGCCTTTATCCTCGGCTTCTTTATAGTTATCCTGATACTTAGGTTTATCGCCTACCTTGCCAACCGGGATGTATACCGTTCCTTTTGGGGAATCATCGACACCTTGTCTCAGCCGGTATTGTACCGCATCAACCGGATCATCTTCCGTAACCGGCTGGTCAATTACCTGACGGGGCTTATCGTCTCCATCGCGGTTCTCCTGGTCCTGCGCCTGGGCCTGGGGGTTCTTGTGCGCCTGCTGATCGGGGTTTTGAGCCGTTCCTTTCTGTAACAGCGCCGCAAAGCCGCCATGTTTCTCCGGGAATTGACCGTATCGCCGGATCATATCAAAGGCGCCGGTCCCGCGACGATCCGCGCCCTTGCCCGGGCGGGCATCACCAGCGTCGGGGCGCTCCTCTGCCGCTTCCCGCGGGACTGGGAAGACCGGAGCGTTGCCGTACCCCTGGCGGATTTCCAGCGGCATTCTTCGGTGTGTACCGTGGTCCGGGTCCTGGCCCACGACTGGTTCGGTTTCGGCAGGATGAGGACTCTCAAGGTATATGTCGAAGACTCAAGCGCCAGGGCGGTTCTGGTCTGTTTTAACCGTCCCTTTTTGGAAAAACAGCTTGTCCCGGGTAAACAATTCAGGCTTTGGGGCCGTTTCTTCTATAAATATGGAGAGATCCAGTCCACGGTTTTCGAGGTGGAACCCCTTGAAGGCGCTGTGGAGCCCGAAGCCGCCGCCGGGTCAAGCCGCTTCTTTGGCCGCATCCTTCCGGTTTACCCCCTGGGCGCAGGGCTTACCCAGGGGCTGCTCAGAAAGCTCATCAAGACGGCTCTGACCCAGTACGCCCCGCCTCTGGAAGACGAGCTTCCTGAGGCAATCAGATGCCGGGACGGGTTTCTTTCCAAGGCCCAGGCGATACGGGCCATACACTTTCCCGCCTCTATGGGGGAACTTGACCTGGCCCGGAAGACCCTCATCTACGAGGAACTGTTCTACCTGGAAGTGCTGGTGGGGAAGCGGGCCATGGAACGACGGCCTATGAGGAGGGACGCTTCCGCCGGGTCCGGCGAAGGCCGGGAACGGCACTCCGGCGCTTCCGGGACGCCGGGTTCCCTCCAGCGGCGCCTTTTGGAACGCCTGCCCTTCAAACTTACCCCCGGCCAGGAGGAGGCCGCAGGGGAGATCAACCGGGACATGGACGGGCCTTTTCCCATGGCCCGGCTCCTCCAGGGGGATGTGGGATCGGGAAAGACCCTAGTTGCGTTTTTGGCGGCTCTCCGGGCTGTTGAGGCCGGGGGGCAGGCGGCGCTTATGGCTCCTACGGAACTCCTTGCCCGGCAGCACGCCGAGAACGCGGCGGCGCTTCTGGAACCCCTGGGGGTCCGCATCGCCTTTCTTACGGGGAACATCAAGACGGCGGGGAGGACGCCGCTCCTCAAGAGCCTGGCCGCCGGGGATATAGACATCGTGGTCGGGACCCATGCACTTTTTTCGCGGGATGTGATATACAGAAACCTGCGGCTGGTAGTGGTGGATGAACAGCACCGGTTCGGAGTAACCCAGCGGCAGGCCATCATGGCGAAGGGACATTCCTCGCTGGTATCCCCGGGAACGCCGGATCTCCTCATGATGAGCGCCACCCCCATACCCAGGACCCTGGCCCTCACGGTGTTCGGGGACCTGGACGTGTCGGTGATTCGGGACCTGCCGCCGGGACGCAAGCCCATTGAAACCCACCTGGCCAGGGAATCCAACGAAGGCAAGGTCTACGAATTTGTAGGCCGGAAGCTGGCCGCCGGGCGGCAGGCCTACTTTGTGTACCCCCTTATAGAGGCAGCGGACAACCGGGACCTCAAGGACGCCGAGTCAATGGCGGAACGCCTGGCGGCGACGGTCTTTCCCCAGTACAGGACGGCTCTGGTCCATTCCCGGCTGGACGAGGAGGAGAAGCGCAGAACCATGGAAGCCTTTCGCCGGGGAGAGGTGCAGGTTCTTGTGGCGACCAGCGTGGTGGAAGTGGGGGTAGACGTACCCAACGCCGTCTGTATGGTGATAGAACACGCCGAGCGGTTCGGCCTTTCCGCCCTGCACCAGCTCAGGGGCAGGGTAGGCCGGGGCGGGGAGCAGTCCTACTGTTTTCTGGTCTATTCCGATGAAGGGCCGGAGGGAGACGGCCTTACCGGGGACGGGAAGGCCCGGCTCAAGGTGATGCTGGAAAACTCAGACGGCTTTGTCATTGCCGAGGAGGACCTGAAACTCCGGGGCCCCGGTCAGATCGCCGGAGTGGAACAGTCGGGCTACCTGACCCTGGGGATAGCCGACCTGGTCCGGGATGCCGGCGAGCTTGCCCGGGCCCGGTCCGACGCCTTTGCCATGCTGGAAGCCGATCCGGAACTTCTCGCGCCGGAACACCGCCGGGTCGCCGAAGCGCTGGAACGGGCGCCGCCCTTCTCCCAGGTAGTTATGTGAGGTTGACGATGACGGACAGGAATAATATTATGTATTCCGATAGAAATTATATGCTATATGAGGACCCGAGATGGTAACACTCAAGGGAATATCGAAAAGCTACGCAGGCGTAAACGCCCTAAAGGACGTGGATATCCGTATCCCCGCCGGAAGCATCTACGGCATTATCGGAAAAAGCGGGGCCGGAAAATCAACCCTGCTGCGCATCATGAGCCTTTTGGAACCGGCGGATCAGGGGGAGATTTACTATAACGATGAACGGGTAGATACCCTTAGGGGCAGGGAAGTCTTAATGCGCCGGAGGAAGATGGGGATGATTTTTCAGAATTTCAACCTGCTGGGTTCCCGGAACGTGGCGGGGAACATTGGTTATCCCCTGGAAATCGCGGGATTCCACAATAAGCGCATACACGAGCGGGTTGAGGAACTCCTGGAAATGACGGGCATCACGGACAAGCGGAAAGCCCGGCTCAAGGAGCTTTCCGGCGGCCAGAAACAGCGCGTCGCCATAGCCCGCGCCCTGGCCGCAGATCCTGAAGTCCTCTTTTGCGACGAAGCCACCAGCGCCCTGGACCCGCAGACTACCCGTTCCATCCTCACCCTGATACGGGAACTCCATGACCGGCTGGGGATCACCGTGGCGCTCATCACCCATCAGATGGAAGTCATCCGGGCGGTGTGCGAGGAAGTTGCGGTTCTGGATGAAGGGCGGATCGTTGAACAAGGTACGGTGGACGAGGTATTCAGGGACCCCAAAACAGCCGCCGCACGGGAGTTAGTCTATGCTTAGCCATATACAGGAAATTCTCAGGCTGCTTCCCCAGCCGACCCTGGAAACCATCTACATGACCCTGGCGGCCACCCTTTTCGCCTGTATCCTGGGCTTCCCCCTGGGAACCTACCTGTACTGCGCGTCTCCCGCCGGCCTGACCCCCCGGCGGCTGGCCTATACCGTCCTGTCCCGGATCGTAAACCTGTTCCGCTCCCTGCCCTTCATCATCCTGATGGTGCTCCTCATCCCCCTGGCCCGGCTTATCGTAGGGACCAGCATAGGCCCTACGGCGGCCATCATCCCCCTGTCCATAGCGGCGGCCCCCTTCGTGGCCCGGGTCACGGAATCCGCCCTGCAGGAAGTGGACGCCGGGGTGATCACCGCGGCCAGGGCTATAGGGTCCACCAATTTTCAGATCGTCCGTAAGGTGCTGATCCCGGAAGCCTTGCCGTCCCTGGTATCGGCCCTGGCCCTGACGATCATCAACCTTATCGGTTATTCCGCTATGGCGGGGGCCATAGGCGGCGGGGGCCTTGGGACCCTGGCGATAAACTACGGCTACTACCGGTTCCGTATGGACATAACCCTGGGTGCGGTGGTCATCATCCTGCTCCTGGTGGAAGGCGTGCAGCTTCTGGGGAC
>JAISOQ010000123.1 GCA_031275515.1 Treponema sp.
ATCCTCATATACTTGCCACAGGGAAAACCATCTTGTATAGTAAAAAATCATGAAGCGCAAACTCATCACCTCGGCCCTTCCGTATATCAATAACGTTCCCCATTTGGGCAACCTCATCCAGGTGTTGTCCGCCGACGCATTCGCCCGGTTCTGCCGGCTCCGGGGATACGACACCCTCTATGTATGCGGCACCGACGAGTACGGAACCGCTACCGAAACCCGCGCCGCCGTTGAAGGGATAAGTCCCAGGGAGCTTTGCGACCGGTATTACGCCATCCATTCCGATATTTACGCATGGTTTCACATCGCCTTTGACAAATTTGGCCGGACTTCCACCCCCATTCAGACCGAAATCGTTCAGGACATCTTTAAGAAACTCGACGCCGCCGGCTATATTGCGGAGCGGACCATAGAGCAGCTCCACTGCGATTCCTGCGGACGGTTCCTGGCGGACCGCTATGTCCGGGGGACCTGCCCTCACTGCGGCTATACCGAAGCCCGTGGGGATCAGTGCGAGTCCTGCGGGAAACTCCTGGACCCGACGGACCTTAAAGAGCCCCGGTGTTCAAGCTGCGGTTCCACCCCGGCCATCAAACCCACCAGGCACCTCTACATAGACCTTCCCAAATTAAAAGACCGGCTGGAGGCGTGGATCAGGGAAGCCTCGGTGAAAGGGGCCTGGGCCAATAACGCCCTCCGCATGACCGAAGCCTGGATCCGGGACGGCCTTAGGGAGCGGGCCATCACCAGGGACCTCAAATGGGGGATTCCGGTACCCAAGCCGGGGTACGAAAACAAGGTTTTTTACGTCTGGTTTGACGCCCCCATCGGGTATATCTCCATTACCGGAAATCTGGGGGAAGAAATTTCAGAGGACTGGCGCAAATTCGTGGACGGCTGGTGGAAAAACCCCGGAGAAGTGGAACTCTTTCAGTTCATCGGGAAAGACAACATCCCCTTCCATACGGTGATTTTCCCCTCCAGCCAGCTGGGGACCGGGGACAAATGGACCATGCTGCACCACATGTCCAGCACCGAATACCTCAACTACGAGAGCGGCAAATTCTCCAAGTCCAAAGGCGTCGGGGTCTTTGGTACGGATGTGATGGAAACCGGAATAGACGCCGACATCTGGCGGTTCTACATCTTCTACAATCGCCCGGAAAAGGCGGACGCCCTCTTTACCTGGAAGGATTTTCAGGAGAAGGTGAACGGCGAACTCATAGGGAACCTGGGGAACCTGGTGAACCGCACCCTTGCCTTTGTTACCCGCTACTACGGCGGCGTCATCCCCGGACGGGACATCCCCCTAAGCCCGGAGCTGTCCGCGTTCCGGGAGAAAATCAAAAAAATGGAACAGGACATCACGGATAAGCTGGAATGGTCCGAACTCCGGGATGCTTTCAGGCTGATCTTTGAGCTTTCTTCCTATGCCAACAAGACCTTTCAGGAGGCTGAACCCTGGCGGAAGCGCACGGAGGATCCCCCCGCGGCGGAGGCCCTGATCCGGGAACTCTGTTATGTAGTGCGGGACATCGCCGTGATGACAGAACCCTTTATGCCCGCCGCCGCCCGGAAGATCGCCTCTTTCTTCGGCCTTACCATAGGCGGGAAGGATGCGGCGGGGAACCGGATTCAGGCGGAAGGCGCGGCCCTTTCCTGGGCCGATATAGGCCGGGAGGGAGGCGTTCCCGAAAACATAAAGAGCGAAGTGCTCTTTTCCAAACTGGAAGACTCCTTGGTGGACGCCATGAGGGACCGGTATTCAGGCAGCCAGCAGGACCGGGCGGAGCGTCAGGCCGGGGAAAGCGCCGGTGAAGGAAAGAGCGCGGAGGGAAAACCCGGTAGCCGGGCGGAAACGCCGGATCCGGCTACCGCCTTTGGCGCGCTCCTGGACCTGCGGACAGCCCAAATCGTCAGGATAGAACGGCATCCCAAGGCGGACAAGCTCTACATAGAGACCCTGGAAATCGCCGGGGAAGAACGGGTCATTGTTTCGGGGCTGGTTCCCTTTTATAAAGAAGAAGAACTCCTGAACAAGAAGATCATCGTAGCCTATAACCTCAAGCCCGCCAAACTCCGGGGGGTGGAAAGCAGGGGTATGCTCCTGGCCGCTTCCCTCAGGAAAGAGGACGGGTCGGAGCAGGTGGAAGTGCTGGACGCCGGGGATGTCCCCACGGGGACCAGGGTGGAACTTGAAGGAGTAGGTCCGGGGAATCCCCCCGCTGAAATAGACATAAACGCCTTCTTTACCGTTCCCCTTTTAGTGCGGGATTACACTGTGGAGGCCGGGGGCAAGGCCCTGACCCTCAACGGCGCGCCCGTCCGTACCCGGGCCATAGCCTCAGGCGAGGTGCATTAGTGTCCCTCCGGGAACAAGCCGTCCCCGGTCAGTACCTGAAAAGTCTAAACCCCGCGGAACTGGCCGTCTGCGACGGAGCCGGTTCTTTTTTGCAGTCCGCTTTCTGGGGGACCTTTAAGGCCCGGTTCGGCTGGAACGCCAGGGGTTTTCTCGCAGACTGGGGGGAGGGAGGCGTCCGGCCCCTCCTGGTGCTGCACCGATCCCTGGGACCGGGCGTTTCTTTTGCCTACGCGCCCTGGGGACCGGAACTGCCAGGGGGAATGCCCGGGGGACTGTCCCCAGAACAGGATGCGGCCTCCCGGCAGGCCGCCCTGGAGGAGCTTGCCCTGGCCCTTCGGCCCTTTTACCGGGGAAGCGCCTTTATCCGTTTTGATCCCCCCTGGTATACCCGGGGAGCCGATGTGTTTCCCCCGGCATTGGAAAAACCCTTTACCCGGGCCGCTGCGGACGTTCAGCCCCCGGACTCGGCGCTGGTGGATCTGGACCGCCCGGCGGAAGCCATTCTGGAAAGCATGAAGACCAAAGGGCGCTACAACATCAGGCTTGCCGCCAAAAAAGGCGTTACAGTACGCCGGGGGGAGGAGGCGGAACTTCCGGTGTTTTACCGCCTCTTTCAGGAGACCGCCCGGCGGGACGGCATCGCCATACACAGCTTCGGCTATTACCGGAGCCTCTTTTCCCTAAGCCGGGAGTACAGGGAGGCGCAGTTACAGCCGGAAGTCCGGCTCTACATTGCCGGAGAAGGGGGAGAGGACCTGGCGGCGATCATCATCCTTATCCGGGGAAAACAGGCGGTGTACCTCTACGGGGCTTCTTCGGATACCAGGCGGAACCTCATGGCCCCCTACGGCCTTCAGTGGAAGGCTATGGAAGAAGCCCGGGCGGCGGGCTGTCTGGAATACGATCTCTTCGGCATACCCCCGCGGGAAGACCCCAATCATCCTATGGCGGGGCTTTACCGGTTTAAGACCAACTTTGGGGGGACCGTCATACACCGGTGCGGAAGCTGGGACTATCCCTACAGGCCTGCGGTAAAAAGCCTCTTTAACGCCGCCCTGGGCATACGGAAACAACTGCGGAGCGTTAAGAAACGATGAATCTTGAAGCCTTTATCCTTGGATGCGGGGGCATGATGCCCCTGCCGAACCGTTTTCTCACCTCGGTACTCCTCAGGCGCGAAGGGGAACTCTTTCTTTTTGACGGCGGGGAGGGCACCCAGGTGTCCCTCAGACGGCTCAACCTCAGATGGAAGAAGATCTCCGCCATCTTTGTGAGCCATACCCATGCGGACCATGTGACGGGCATTCCCGGCATCCTCATGCTCTCTTCCCAGGTGGACCGGGACGACCCCCTCTACATCATAGGCCCCCCCCGGCTCGCCGAATACATCGAAACCAGCCGCCGGGTTCTGGATATGTACATCAACTACGAGATCGTGGTAAAGGAGATCACCGAACCGGGGATCGTGTACCGGGGCGACGGCTTCCATGTCCGGGCTTTTCCCCTGCGGCACACCAAGCCCTGCGTGGGCTACACCCTGGAGGAGGAAATGCGCCCCGGAGAATTCCACCCCGAAAAGGCGGAAGCCCTCAAGGTGCCCCGGGGACCCCTTTGGGCGAAGCTCCAGGGCGGGGAGATCGTGCAGTCCGCGGACGGGCAGGATGTCCGCCCGGAGGACGTGCTGGGCCCCCCCCGTCTGGGGAGGAAGTTCTCTTTTGTTACCGACACCCTGGCCTTCCCGGAGATAGCCGGAGATGTGGTGGAATCGGATCTTTTGGTATGCGAAGGGATGTTTGAACGGGCTTTAGAGGAAAGCGCCCGGGAAAAGAAACACATGACCGCCGAACAGGCCGCCCGCATTGCCCTGGCCGCCAGAGTAAAGAAGCTGGCCCTGATCCACTACAGCCCCCGGTACACGGAATTCGACCTGAAGCAGCTTTTAAAAGAATCCCAGGCCATATTCCCCGAAACGGTTTTGTCCAGAGACCGGGCGGTCTTTCCGATTGAATATGTTGATTAGGCGGCCCTGCGTAAAACCCCATTGCAGTACAACAACCCCGGCTTCCAGTCAGAGGGCGAGCGCATTAAAAATTCTGAAGGGATCGGCTGCCGGGGGGTTCGTTTGATCGGCAAATCCCGATTGAAACAGCAATTGTTCAAGATAGGGGAAAAATTGTTTTAACCAGGCCTTTTTTGGTTTTTCTGTATAGTTCGATGTCTTCCCAGCCCTTGGCGAAGGTCATCGCCGCCAGAAGGGTGATGGTGATAACTTCGATGAGGGGATAGCATTTTTTCCGGTCGATTCGCGGGTCTTTGATATCATTAAAAAGGTCAATTATGGGAGGTACGGTTTCGGGGATCATTATTGCCTTCAGTCTCACCTCTATCGACTTTTTTAGCCCTTCTTTTTTTTGATGCCCTGCCCTGCACCCCGGGCTCCTGTATTTGCTTTTTGAAGATGACAGTAGCCATATACTCCGGATTCATGGATGCGGCAAACCTCCGTTTGGGACCGGTCATCTTCTTCTTGCCGGACGGCCGGGGGTCGGGAGCAGCACGCAACAGCGCCAGCGCTATCTTCTGCAATATGTTCAGGTTTTCAGGCGCGTGGTCCTTCCGCCCGTCCTGCATCTTCCCGAAATATCACGTCAAGACTCCAGTGCAACTGGTTTTCTCTCGACCAATGCCTCCGGACATACCGGTAACTCTCCTCCGCGCTCATTTCCCGGTTACTGATATAATACCGGTCCGTGCGGGTCGTTTCCCCCTTTACCGTTCGCTAACACCGATACTCAATGATCGTCTTCTGGTCTTTCCATACTTCCTTCCCGCATAGCCAGTCAATGTCCGTGACCATCCTCACTTCCCGCTTCTCCTCCCTCCCATGTCCACGCTCCTCCCCCGTGGTCCATAGGTCCTCAGGCATATCCCATATCTCTCCGCTCTCAAGCCCCTCAAAGTACACTCTTTAATCTCCTGATATAATAGCGTCGGCTGGTTCTCGTTCACCAAAAGAACGTATTCCTGTTCCCCGACCCACGCGCTTACCACATGAACCGCCTGTCCCCCATCCCCTCTTTCGCTCCCGCATATCCTCTTCCCGTCTATGTTTATGAGGGCCCCTCCTAATTCCCGCCCTTCACAGAGCCATTCATACAGATACCCGGACAATGCTTTCGGTTTGACCCGCCGGAAAACACGAAAGAAGATACTCTCGTCCGGAATACCTCCGGGCAATTCCAGAAACTTCCTCAAACCCGTTTCCCGCTGCCGCCCAAACACCTCTATGTCTTCAAAATCCTGTCCGTTACACACCAGGGTTACTAGCCCAATCGCCAGAATATCTTCCAGCTTGTACCTGATGTTTCCCACTACCGTCGGGGATATTCTATCCCCTTCAACTTCTCTCTCAATCCCGCTATATCCATGTTCCCCTCCATTAATTTTTTGTTCCTTTTCTATACATAATCGGAAAAAAGTAAATGCAGGAGCCCTGCCCTGCGCCCAGGCGAAATGCCTCATTTAGAAATGTTACCGAAAGGCATGGATGCCTCAAGGCCCTCAAGCCGGTCGCAGCCGACATATTCACGGACGACGGAGAGGTTTTTTTGTTCCACGAAACAGTTATCGTTTTTCCAGTGGTCTCGGCTGCGGGAGAAGGGGAGGAGTGTATTGGCACACCAGATTTCGGCGGCATGATTGATAAACTCCGAGCCATTGTCGCGCGGAAACTTTGTTTCCGATGGAACTCTAAAACCAGGAGGGGGACGGTAATTTTGATGTCTGAGAGGGCCTTAAAGGTCGAGGAATGGGCATTATTGAGGAGGGAACGGAGTTCCACCCAGCCAGAGGAGACATCGGCGGCGGTCAACCTATGGACATACTGGCCGAACGTGGCCTGTCCGCAATGGTGTCGGACTGAAGTCCGCCGGTGACGATTTGCCAGAAACCGGGCTTTTTCCGCTCCTCGCTGGTGTGGGGATACGGCTTATCAGGGAATGAAGGGATTTGGTGAGACTTTTCCCTTTCAACCTGAGGGCGTCCTTGTCTTTTTTGAGACGCCGGTCGATAGCCGCGGGACTGATGGTTGTGAGTTTTTCAGCGATGCCGGGGGTACTGTTGAAGGCCGGCCAGCCGGCGATATAGGGCATCTGCTGCCCCATGAGGGGGCCAGGATCTGCGGAAACTTCGTTTCCGCGGCGGGTTTGATCGGCGGGCATTGAAGAGGCGGACGGCGGATTTCCAGTGGTAGCCGATGAGCCGGGTAAACTCGTCCAGTAGAGCCGACTTCACTTTTTTCGTTGCCTTTTGATAAAGGCCTTGGTATTCCCTTGTTACCGCTTGTTTTTGTTGCATTGTTAACCCCATTAGGATGCCCTCCTTTCGGCATCCTAATTATAATTTGGGTAACATTTTCAATGAGGCAACAGCAATTTTACATTTAGAAAAAAGTGCTAAGATAGGGCATGGGACGGGGACTGCTCAGGGCGCAATTGTGCGATTTTGATGAGATTGGCGGACGGGCTGACCGTGAGATTCAGCCCCGGCGGCGGGAAAAATACGGCCTCAAATACGACTATGCGGACGCTATCAAGAGCGGCTGCGGCATCGGACTTTAGAGCTTATCCGGGAATAAGACCGGGATGGATAGGGATAAGATGTCGCTAAATAATAACCGCACAGGCAAACTCCACCAGCCCACGGTAGCTCCTCGCTTTCTTCTCATACCTCACAAGGAGTTTCCTAAAGCGGTTCAACCATGAATGGCATACCTCCACCACCCACCGCCGCGCTTTGAACCGGGGTTCCTTCTCCTCCTCTTCCCCACGTGACCGGATGTGCGCCTTATACCCCATCCCTTCCACAATCTTTTGTGCTCCTGCATACCCCGCATCCAG
>JAISOQ010000125.1 GCA_031275515.1 Treponema sp.
TAACGGGATTAAATAGTTGGAATGGTTTCAGCGTTTTCAGACAATTTATGATTTGTTTCGTCCTATCCTGGATATCGCGATCCTGGCGTTTTTGCTCTATAAAGCCTACGAGCTTTTGATAAAAACCCAGGCGGCGCAGCTTGTCAAGGGAGCGGGATTCTTAGCCATAGTGTACGGGGTTGCGTTTTTATTCAAACTGACCACCCTGCAATGGATTTTGGACAAGATGGCTCCCGGCCTTTTCATCGCCGTAGCCATTGTGTTTCAGCCCGAACTGCGGAAGATCATCATTCGTCTGGGCCAGGGGGAATTGTTCAGGACCGACAGCAAGCCCCGTATAGGCCAGCTTGAGGCGGTGGTTACTGCTTCGGAGATCCTGTCCCGGCAGCGCCGGGGCGCGCTGGTGGTCTTTCCCCGGCGGGTCAACATCAGAAACATCATTGATACGGGGACCAGGCTGAACGCGGAAATATCTTCCAACCTGATAGTCACGATTTTTGAATTCGACACGCCTCTTCACGACGGGGCCATGATCATACAGAACGGCCGTATTGTGGCGGCGGGCTGTTTTCTTCCCCTGTCGGAACAGCAGGACATCAGGAAAAGTTTTGGAACCCGGCACCGGGCTTCCCTGGGGATGTCGGAACAGAGCGATGCGGTGATCCTGGTCGTTTCCGAAGAGACCGGGGCTATTTCCCTGGCCTATGATGCGAAACTCTACTACGACTTATCCCCCATAGAGGCGACCCGCAAGCTGAGGGAACTTTTGGACCGGGGCGTCCGGGGGGGTAATGCAGCCGGAACATCCCCAGGCGGCATGGCTTCGGGTGAAGGCGATACGGCCGGTTTACCAGCCCCGGCTTTGGACACTGGGCCGGTAGAATGACAGAAAAAAAACCCTTTTGGGACGGCAGAAAAATCCTTGCCAAGATTGCCGCGAACTGGCATGTTAAGGCCCTTTCAGTGGCTCTGGCAGTTATCCTCTTTGTATTTCACCGCACGAGCCTTTTGGAAAACCGGTTCTTTTCGGCTCCTTTACGGATAGAATTGAACGGAAGTCTGGTTCCGGCCAGTTCTTATCCCCGCATGGTCCGGATCACCCTGCGGGGGGAGGCAAACAGCATCTATCCTATACTGGAAGATGATATTGATGTTTACCTGGACCTTACCCGGCATACCACCGAAGGGACATACCGGGCGCCGGTGCAGGTCCGCCGGGAGGGGACCGCCCTGGGGGTAGATCCCCTGGAAATCAGCGTGGACCCCCCGGAAGTCTCGGTTGAGCTGGATCGGAAGATCAGCAAGTACGTCCCGCTGACTCCCAGTTTCCAGGGAGAATTGGCGGAGGGATATGAGCTGGTGTCCTACACCCTGACTCCTACCCAAGTGGTGGTGGACGGCCCTCTCAGGCTCATGAGCGGCCTTTCGGAATTATCCACCGATTTTATCGAGCTTGGCGGACGGAGCGAAGATTTTACCGCCACCGTTCACATCATGAACCGGGACCCCCTGCTGGTTATCCGGGGGGATGGGATAACCGAATTCCGGGGGCTGGTCAGAAGATACATCATGATACGGAGCTTCGAGGGCCTGCCTATAGGGATTCGGGGTCTCAACGAAGACTTCGAGGGGATACCGGCGGTGGAAACCGGGAATATACGCATTCAGGGGCATCAAAGCGAGATTGAGGCCTTTGAACCCGGAAGGGATACCCTGTACCTGGATTGTTCGGGGATCACGGAAAGCGGCGTGTATACATTGCAGGTACAGGCGGAGATCCCCCAGGAATTCACCCTGATCCGAAGCGATCCTTCATACGTGATAGTCAGGGCCGCTCTCCGGGATGAGAACGATGCCGGAGAACAGCCATGATAGTCGGCATAGGCGTGGACGTGGTTCATGTTGACCGGTTAAGGCGGTGGCTCAGGATACCGGGCTTGCCTGAACGGTATTTTCACCCCCGGGAACTTTCCGCGGCCCTTGCCAAAGGCGCGGGGGCGGAACTGTCTCTGGCGGCCCGGTTTGCCGCGAAGGAGGCTTTCGGCAAGGCTTTGGGAACAGGGCTTGTGGGGATAGTGCTGAAGGATATAATGGTGGTGAACCGCCATAACGGCAGGCCCGAAATCGGGATTTTCGGGACCGCTCTTGCGGCCCTGCAAAGATGCGGGGCTGACAGGATTCATCTTTCTTTGACCCATGAGCGGGATAATGCCATAGCTATGGTTGTTCTTGAGGCGGATTAATATCCTGCAGGAAAAGGCTTCCCCAATACCGTGGGCGTTAGCGCACAGTCAATTAGTTTTGGGGAAGCCTCGAAAATAATGTATTTGAATGGGAGATTTGGATGGCTGGAGACGGACGGGAATTAAAATTATCGTTTATGTCGAAAGAGGAGTATAGCTGCCCGGTTTGCAACACCCTTTTCCACCGGGAAGAACTTCGTTCCGGCAGCGGTCGTCTTATTGCCGGGGAGCTTACCGACGAGCTTCGCCGCCTTTATCAGCCTTCCGCAAAATATGGGGATGTTTACCCTTTGGCGTATGCGGCTGTCGTATGCCCTAAATGTTGGTTTGCCTCTATGGACAAAGATTTTTTTGATCTTCCTAAAGAAATCAGAATGCGTGTTCTGGAGGATCAGACAAAACGCAGGGCCGATGTACGGAATATTTTCCCCAGCGTTAATTTTTATGAACAGCGGAACCTCATCAACGGGGCGGCGTCTTTATACCTGGTGCTCCGGTGTTACGATTTTTACCCTAAAGATTTTTCCCCTACCCTTAAGCAGGGTATCGCCGCCCTGCGGACCGGGTGGCTTTTGGATGATATGGATAAAAAGTATCCCGGCCAGCATTTTGATTGGGTTGCCCTGCTCTTTAAGAAAAAGGCGCAGTTTTTTTATACCGAAGCAATGCAGCGGGAACAACAGGGTACAGAAACCCTGTCGGCTGTCAAAGTGTTCGGGCCGGATACGGATAAAAATTATGCCTATGAAGGAGCCCTTTACCTTTCCGGCCTTCTCAAGATCAAGTATGGTACCCGTGAAGATCCGGAACAATGGCGCGCTTCCCTGGGGGAGGTAAAACGTACTATTGCGAAGATATTCGGCCTTGGGAAGTCCTCTAAAAGCAGGCCGGGTCCTCTCCTGGAACACGCCCGGCGTCTTTACGACAATATCAATAAAGAACTGAACGAGACCGATGAATGATGGCCGGGAAGCGGCGGGGGATACCCGGCGAAGCTCCCTGCGGAACATCAGGCTTCTCATAGCCTACGACGGCGCCGGGTTTTCCGGCTGGCAGCGGCAGGGAGCGCGGGAAAACGCCGGGTCCGGCGTTTCTACCGTTCAGGGGGTCATTGAGGCCGCGTTGGAACGGCTCCACAAGAAACCTGTGGCGCTTACCGGTTCCGGCCGTACCGATGCGGGGGTCCACGCCACCGGACAAGTGGCTAACTTCTACACCGGTATTGCGGGCATGGACGCCTGCCGCTTTGTCCCGGCCCTTAACAGTCTCCTCCCCCGGGAGGTCCGTATTCTGGAGGGGCGGGAAACCCGGCAAGATTTCCATGCCCGTTTCGACGCCAAGTCCCGGACCTATCAGTACCGTTTCGTCCTGGACCGTCCTCCCTTCCCCCACGAGATCAGGTACGCCCTGCCCCTTTGGCGTCGTCCCCGGATCTCCCTCCTCAATGACTACGCCCGCCTCTTGAGGGGGGAAATTGACTGTTCCGTCTTTGCCAGCCCCCGGGATCCCAGCAAATCCCGGAGCCGTTACATCACCCAGGCGTGGTTTTTTCTCCAGGGGGACGCCCTGGTGTTTGAAATAAGCGCCAACGCCTTTCTCTGGAAGATGATCCGTTCCATAACGGGAACCCTGCTTTGCTGTGAAGAACGGGGGCTTGCCCCGGAGGAAGTGGCGGCTCTCATCCATTCCGGCGACCGGAGCCGCGCCGGTCCCACCTTGCCGCCCCAGGGACTTTTCCTCAGACGGGTAGATTACTACCGGGACTGACATCTTTCCTGAACCGTGCCACGTACATTGGACCCATGCCGTCCGCCTGGTCCGGGAGGATCAGACGGCCATGAGCGGTTTTTTCCCCTTCCGGAAAGTCCGGCGCATCGGGAATGGCGGCGTTTCCATATTTTCCCCGGAGCCGGGAAACCACCCCTTCGTTTTCTTCCGGGGAGATGGCGCAGGTAACGTAGACCAGGGAACCGCCGGGGCGCAGGAGCAGGAAGGCCGCCGAGAGGAGGGCCCACTGCCGTCTGGCTAGGAACCGGGGACGGGCGCTTGTCCATTGGGCCAGGGCCGCCGGATTTTGGAGCACATGGGCTTCGCTTGAGCAGGGAACGTCCAGGAGTAAAGCGTCAAACCGTCCATATTCGCTTTTTTTACCCCCCAGGGCCGCGGCGTCGAACCCGGAAACCCGTACCCGTTCCCGGAGAGCGGCGTCCAGGTGTTCGTCCAGGACTTTTGCCAGCCGTCGCCGCCTTTCGCTGGAAAACTCGTTGGATAGCAGGCGGGCTTCTCCGCTCATATTGGAGGCTATCACCAGGGATTTGCCTCCCGGGGCGGCGCAGGCGTCCAGGATGAGCCCTTCCTCCGGGAGACGGAGGGACAGGGCCGCTAAAATGGAAGATCGGTCAAGGAGATATGGAGCGGACAAACGGGCGGTGCGTCCTTCAACATAAGGAACGGCTCCGGCCCCTTCCAGGAGGCTTTGCCGCAAAGATTCCCATCGATCCCCGAAACAGGATCGGTAGTATTCTTCAAAGGATTCGTTTAAGAATGCCACGTAAAAGTTATTAAACCCGGGGATTAATTTTTTTCTTTTTATGACGGCTGGCCTGGGTCAGGGCTTTCATTTTTTCCAGAGTCGCTTCCGAAAGGATATGCTCCATTTTACAGGCGTCCTTTTCGGCGGTTTCCGCATCAACCCCTACTACATCCCTAAGAAAAGCGGTCAGAAAATAATGGCGTCCGCGTATCTCCGCCGCCCGGACTATCCCTTTCGGGGTCAGGGTAACGCTGCGATACCGTTCATGTTCAAGAAGCCCCTGTTCTTCCAGGGTTTTAAGGGCGGTCAGTACCGAAGGTTTAGATACTCCCAACCGGGCGGCAATGTCGGTTACCCGAACTGCCCCGTCATCGGAGAGAAAACTGACCATTTCAAGGTAATCTTCCAAAGACTGGGTCATATTCTATTAGTTTGAAGAATTTTCCCCGTCTTGTCAATGTTCGGGGTAAGGTCATTTAAAGATTTGTCCGTGGATTA
>JAISOQ010000168.1 GCA_031275515.1 Treponema sp.
TTTTTGGTCATATTCCCCTCCAATCCGCCTTTATCGGTCTTTTCCCCCTTTGTCTTTAGCGCTTTTTATATGCGCTCACCCTGAGGATATATTCAGAAGCCCTTGCGCTCCTCCAATGATTTCTGTTATGGTTTTCATAACGAGAGTCTCCTTGTATTGGTGGTTTGGTAACTCCAATCTTACAGGGTTTCTTTCGTTTTTTCTATCCCCGGTTTCAGCCGTACCAGGCTGTTTTCTGGGGTTTTGGGAAAGGCTCAACTTAAAGAAAATTATCAATAAGCTCATAAGCCTTACTATGAGACATATAAATTTAGAGGGTTATGACGAATATCAGAGAGGTTTTCGCTTTAAACCTGAAAAAACATCGGCAGACGCGGGGCTGGAGTCAGGCAAAATTAGCGGAAAAGACAGGCACTTCAACCCAATATATAGGGATGCTGGAGATCAAGGGCAAGTTTCCTTCATCGGAAATAATACATAAACTGGCTACCGCCCTTTGTATTGTCCCGACAGAACTATTTTTTAAGGAAATTGACCCCGAAATCACTATGAAAAACTCCGGGCGGCTATAGAGGACGTTAGCGAGGAGGTCAGCCAAATTTTATCGGCTTTTTTCACAAAAAAAATCTTGCACTACTCTACAGATTGTCAGCGAATACCGCCGCAGGAGCCGGACGAATCCAATAGCTGAATACAAATTTTGCCGCCGCCGCCAGGAGAGAAGCTGCGCCGAAAAGGTTATGCCCGCAGGCGTAAAACTCGTGGTTGCCTAGTTCCGGGTGTTTATGAATATCCCCGGGCAATCTATTTATGGATGCTCATGAAAAATTACCCTCCTCGTCGCAGTAAACAAAGTGCTCCCCGGAAAAGGGCCTCAAACTACAAGAGCCTTTGCTTGATCCGGGGATGTAGGGGATGCGCCGCCTGGTCCGTTCAAATTCCGGGTCGGGCAGGGGTATGGCGGAGATGAGGCTCCGGGTATAAGGATGGATGGGATGACGGTACACCTCATCGGCGGGACCCGCTTCAACCAATTTTCCCCGGTACATGACGGCGATCCGGTCGGAGATATACCGTACCATGGAAAGATCATGGGCGATAAACAGGCAGGTCAGCCCCTGTTTTTCCTGCAATTCCTTGAGGAGGTTCACTATCTGGGCCTGTATCGACACGTCCAGGGCGGAAATAGGCTCGTCGCAGAGGATGAACCGGGGCCGGGGCGCCAGGGCGCGGGCTATGCCTATGCGCTGCCGCTGGCCGCCGGAAAACTCATGGGGATACCGGGAGGCATGTTCGGGACTGAGGCCAACCATCTGAAGCAGGGCGGCGATCATTTCGTCCCGTTCCTTTCGGGAGGATGCCAGGCGGTGGTTGTCAATGCCCTCGGCGATAATATCCTTCACCTTCATCCGGGGATTAAGGGAAGCGTAGGGGTCCTGAAAGATGATCTGTACTTCCCGCCTGAAATCCATAAGTTCTTTCTTCCGCCGGATTTCCCGGATATCCCGTCCCTTATACCGGATGGTTCCGGCGCTGATGTCCAGCAGCTTCAGGATCATCCTGCCGGTTGTGGTTTTTCCGCACCCCGATTCCCCTACCAGTCCGAAGGTTTCTCCTTCGCGGACGGAAAAACTTACCCCGTCCACGGCGGGTTTCTTCCCGGCATCGTAGAAGTGAACCAGATCCTGCACCTCCAGGATGATCTTAGATGCCTCCATGATGTTCCATCCTTCCAAAATATTCCGCACGGCGTTTTTCAATCGCCGCCGGGGGCTTAACACAGGGAGAGCGGGGGTCCAGCAGCCAGGTGGCGGCAAAATGGGTCTTGCTCACCGGGAAAAGGGGCGGTTCGTAGAGGCTGTCCACCTCCAGGGCATAGGGGCTGCGGGGGGCAAAGGGATCCCCCGGAGGCAGATCCGCCAGGCCGGGGGGAGAACCGGGGATGGGCGTAAGGGTCCGCTTTTCCTTCTCCAGGGTCGGCATGGCGCCCAGAAGCCCCCAGGTATACGGGTGGCGGGGATCGTAAAAAACTTCATCGGAACGGCCTATCTCGACGATCCTGCCGGCGTACATCACCGCCACCCGGTCCGCCACATTGGCCACCACCCCCAGGTCGTGGGTAATGAACACAACGGAGGTGCTGATCTTCCGCTGGAGTTCCTTGAGGAGATCGATGATTTGGGCCTGCATGGTAACGTCCAGGGCGGTGGTGGGTTCATCGGCGATGAGCACCTTGGGATCGCAGGCCAGGACTATGGCGATAACGATACGCTGACGCTGGCCCCCGGAAAATTCATGGGGGTACTGGCGGCACCTCCGGGAAGGGTCCTCAAGGCCTACGAGTTCCAGAAGTTCCAGCATACGCCTGCGGGCTTCCCGGCGGCTGACGGGGCGGTGCAGGGTAAGGGCCTCCTCAATCTGCCGGCCTATCCGCATGGTAGGGTCCAGGGAAGTCATGGGGTCCTGAAAGATCATGGAAATGTCATTCCCCCGGATGGAACGCATCTGTTTTTCGCTTACCGAAAGGACATCCAGGCCCTCAAGGAGTATGCGGCCCGAATCAATCGAGGCGTTTTTGGAGAGGAGCCGCATCACAGCCCGGCAGGTTACGGTTTTCCCGCTTCCGGACTCCCCTACGATGGCCAGGGTTTCCCTTTCGCGGAGGGAAAAACTGACCCCCCGCACCGCCTGAACCCTGCCCGCAAGGGTAGAAAAAGAAATCGAAAGGTTCTGAACTTCCAGCCGCGGCGTATCCACCGTTCCTCCTAGGGAAGCACTAAAAAACGCAATCGAGCGTTTTTTAGTGCTTCTTTAATGTGGTATTTGCGCAATGAAATGAGCAAATACATAGGGACGCGCTGAAAAGCATCGAATTTTTCAGCGTGTCCCTAGGAATCCTTCATCCGGGGATCAAAGGCGTCCCGCAGCCCATCGGCGAATATGTTAAAGGCCAGCATGATCACGCAGAGGATCGCCGCAGGAATTGCCATTTGGTAGGGGTATATTCTAAACACCTTGTAGCCCCCGTTCAGGAGGGTCCCGAGGGACGCGTCGGGTATCTTCATCCCCACGCCGATAAAGCTGAGGAAGGTTTCAAAAAAAATCGCCGTGGGAATGGAAAACATGGTCCGCACCGCCACGGTACCGGCGATATTGGGCAGTACGTGAAAAAGGGCGATCCGTACCGGGGAGCTGCCCAGGGCGCGGGCGGCCTGCACGTATTCAAGGCTCCTGATCCGCAGGGTCTGGGCCCTGACTATCCGGGCCATAGGTATCCAAGAGGAAAGGGTCAGGGCCAGGATGATGGAAAGGATGCCGGGACGGAAAATGAGGAGCATGAGGACCACCAGCACCAGGTTGGGCACCCCGTTGATAATCTCCAGAACACGCTGCATCACCGTATCGATCATCCCTCCCTTGAGGGCGCTGGAAAGGCCGTAGAATACCCCGATGGACAAATCCAGAAACGCGGCGATAAAGGCGATGATCAGGGAGATGCGGGTTCCGTAGAGGGTCCGGGAAAGAAGGTCCCTGCCGAATTCGTCAGTCCCAAAGGGATAGTGCACACCGGCGGCAACCCCCGCCGCGGCGTAGCGGTCAACCAGGGCGCCCCGGAAATAGGTATACCCATTAAAACCCCTGAGCCGTACCCCCGGAATCCGGGGAGGCAGATTGGCGTGGGGAATGTTTTGGACATTCGGATCATGGGGGGCCAGTACCGGGGCCAGGAAGGCCAGGGCGATGATAAAGAGGAGTATCCCCAGGGCCGCCGCGGCTGCCCTGTTTTTCCGCAGCCGCCGCCAGGCGTCCTGTGCAAAACCAAGAGACGGAACCTGCCGGGGCGGTTCCGCAGCCGCAGGCCGAAACCGGAAGAGTTCATCGGGGATATGCTTCGGTGAAAAATTTGTCCCGGAAGTCATCTGTCCCCTCCTACCCGCACCCGGGGATCGATGATCTGGTAGAGGAAATCCATAAGGAAGATCACCGTTACCAGAAGGGCGGAAAAAAGGATAGTTACCGCCATGATGGTGGCGTAGTCGTTGGAAAGGATGGACTTGGTAAACTGTTCCCCAATGCCGGGAACGGCGAAGATATTTTCCACCACCAGGGAGCCGGTCATAAGGGAAACCGTCATGGGGCCGATGATCGTCAGAAAGGGGATAAGCGCGTTCCGCAATCCGTGGGTCAGAACCAGGCGGAACTCCCCCATACCCTTGGCCCGGGCAAGCTCAATATAGTCGCTCCCGAGGACCTCGATAAGTTCCGCCCTGATAAACCGGGCGGAATCCGCCATAGGGGAGATGGACAGGGCCAGGGAGGGCAGGATGGTAGACCGGAAGCCCTCGTTCCAAAGCCCTATGGGGAGGAGCTTTAAGGTAATGGCAAAAACAAACTGTAATAATACCGCCGCCACGAAATTCGGCGCCGAACGGCCCAGGATGGCAAAGAGGGAGCAGAAGGTGTCGATCCAGGTATTATGCTTCATGGCGGCAATGGTCCCCAGGCTTATCCCTGCCAAAGCCCCGAAGATAACCGCCTGAAGCCCCAGGCGTACCGAGGGGCCCAGCCGGGTTTTGAGGAGGACGCTTACCTTTTGATCGGAAAATTGCAGGGAGATGCCGAAATCCCCCCGGAGTATGTTGGCAAGGTAGTTGAGGTACCGTTCCCCCAGGGGCTTATTGAGACCGTACTTTTCATTCAGCATTTGCACCTGTATTGCCGTCAGCCGGGACTGATCCTGATAGGGCGTCCCGGGAAGGAGGTTCATCAGTAAAAAGGTAATGGTGATAATCACAAAGAGGGTTACCGCCATATACCCTATCCGGTAAATAAAAAACCGGACCCAACGATTCATTTTCATTTAAACTTCATTCATCATTCAAGGGAGCCTGTCCCAACTTGCAAAATTGCGAATTTCAAGGTTACTTTCCCAAAACTAAAGTTTTGGGAAAGCCTCAAAGTTCATTCAAAATAGGCGCGGGTAATATCAATGGGAGTACCCAGCACATGGATCACATACCCCTTGAGCTTAGGGTTAATGAGGTAGCTTTTGGCGGCCTGTACCAGGGGTACGGTTACGACATTATCGACAAGGTACTTATTGGCCTCCCGCAGGTGTTCCCACCGCAGGGCAAAGTCGTTGCCGTCGCTGGTTTCCAGGGCGTTGATCAGGGCCGTTATCTCCGGGGAAACCCAGCGGCCGTGGTTATGCTCATTGCTGGTCTCAAACTGCTTGATATAGGTGGCGGGGTTGAACTCCCCGGTCCAGCCCCCCAGGGCGAGGTCGAACTTATAAGCCATCATTTCCTGGAACCGCACCGAAGCGGGGACATTGGCCAGGTCGATCTTGAGCCCCGGCAGGTTGGTCTGGTAAACGCTTTGCAGATACTGGCCGGTCTTGATGCCTTCGTCATTATCGGTAGTTACCAGCCTGAGGGTAATGGAGGACACCCCCAGTTCCTGAAGCGCCCGGGCAAAGTAACGCCCCGCCTCCGGCGCGTTGTAAGACAAGAGGTTCCCAAAATCATCGGCAATGCTTTTGCCGTTGACAGGACTTACGGCAATGCCGTTGGGAATAACCCCCACCGAAGGAATGCCGTCGCCGTTAAGGATGGACCGGGCCAGCTCGTTCCGGTCCACCGCCAGGAGCAGGGCCTTGCGGAGGTTGATGTTCTGGAGGTATTGATTCGAACTTATCCCCAGTTCCAGGTTGGTCATTCTCAGGGTCTTTACGGACACCAGATCCGGCGCGCCCCGGTATACGTTCAGGTATTCGCCGGCTATGGCGGCCCCGTCCAGATTCCCCGCCTCGTAAAGAGCAACCCCGGTGGCGGCGTCCTTAACCACCTGGACGTTGATCTCGTCAAAATAGATATTCGCCGCGTCCCAGTAGTAGGGATTTTTGACGTACTTCCAGGAGATATTGGCCCCGTTCCAGCCGGTAAGGATAAAAGGACCCGAAGCCAGAAGGTTCTCCGCGGAAAGCCCGTAACCGGACCCTTTCTCCTGGGCAAAAGCCCTGTTCACCGGCGCGAGGAGGGAAGAAGACAGTTCCGTGTTGATATAGGGATTGGGAGCCGTCAAGGTGATCTCCAGGCGGGAATCCGAAAGGGCGCGGATTCCCAGATTCTCCGGCGGCTGTTTTCCCGCGATGATGTCCGCCGCGTTTTTTAAATACGTTACCCGGTTGGCGCTCTGGGAACCCGTAGCGGGATCGGCTACCCGCCGGGCGGCATACACAAAATCATGGGCGGTGATTTTAGCGCCGTTGGAAAAGACGATATTGGGCCTCAAGTCTATGGTCAGGGTAAGGCCGTCGGCGCTTACTGCGGGCAGGGCCGCCGCCAGGGCTGGAACAGGCTCGTTATTCCCGTTGATCTTGTATAAACTCTCGTTGAAAATTTCGAGCTGCTCCCAACTGATGGTATCGTAACCCTTGCCCGAATCCATAGTGGTTACTTCGCCGGGAGCCACCCAGTTAAGAACCCTGGGACCGCTTTGGGGGCTTTGTCCCTCGGCCTTTCCCTTTCCATAGGCGGAAAAAGCCAGGGCCACGAGCATGACAAGCGCCTGTACTACAACCAAACGTTTCATATAAAACTCCTTTAAAACTCCTTGTGTCGTTAATCCCTATACTTAGGGGCTATCTAAAGATAATGATGAATTTTTATCATAAAATACATAGTATGTCAATCGGTTTAATACGGAATGCGATTCATAATGCCGGATGCCGTGCGTATTCATCCGGGGGAAATCAGCGTTAATTCGCGGACCTGTAGATTCCGCCGGACTCACGTCTTTAGAAGCAACAGGTCCACGGATCAGCGCGGATTATTGAACGCCCCCCGGTTAAATCCGCGTAATCTGTGGGCCTGTTATCCGTAAACCGGGCCGCTGCGATGCCCCAGGCCGTCTGCGCTTCCGGGGTCATGACGGATACCCGGTTCCTGACTTAAAGGCTATACTCCACGCTCAGTCCGTGTCCCAATTAGTTGTTAAATCAGCGGCGCTGATGTCATCATTCTCTCCCAAATCGCTGCTGCGTTGTTTTTTGAGGATGAGTCATTATTGTGATGCAGCATTGTATACGTCATTGTAATGGTCATTGCCAACATTTTCGGAGATGCTTCTCCCTGATTGAGTGAACGTGCCGCTGCCGGCGACAAACACCCCGCCGCCGTTCCCGTTGCCGGCGAGATTGTGGATGATGGTTCCTCCATTCATGGCGAATGTGCCGCCGTTGATATACACCCCGCCGCCTTCGTTGGTGCCGTAATTGGCGGTGATGGTTCCGCCATTGGCGATCTTCACCGTTGCCCTACTGTTGCCCTTGTAGACGTCGTCGTGTTCGAGACCCCGGAGGGTGGGGCCGCTGCCGCCGGTTTCCCCAAGGATCAGGGTTGACCGGCTCTCAGGCTGAATATTGCGCCGCCATTGTCTGCCAAGACGAGGCTGCCGCTTCCTTGTACCGTCACGGAAATGTCTGTACTGCCGCCGAAGGAGTTGCCGGTAGTTCCCCGAACGCCCACCTCGCCGTTTATGACG
>JAISOQ010000216.1 GCA_031275515.1 Treponema sp.
TCCATATCTAAAGGGTATATCGCCGCCCTCGAATTGGGCAAGAAACCCGTTAATGACCGTATCGTCAAATTAATTTGTTCTGCCTTTAAAGTAAACGAAGATTGGCTGCGAAACGGCACTGAACCCATGTATCTCAAGGGGTATGAGGAAAAGATAGAGGACGCAATGGCTCTTTTTAGGAGATTAAACTCCTTTTTTCAGGACTATTTCATAAGTGAAATGCAGAAGATTTATGAATATGAAAAGGAACGGGGGTCAAAATGATCCCCTTGCGTTTGGAGGTATGCCGCCCCCTGCGAATCCTGGACTGCGGCGCGGGGCCTGGGCGTTTGAGCGCAGACTCCGCATCCGCCTGGCGGCAGGTTTTTTATCTGGTTCTGTAAATGCCGGCAAAGTCCAGAACATACAGGGGATAACTCACGATGCCCTGGGTGTTTCGGGGAAAGGCCCGGAAGCCGATGATGTCCTGGATATAGACGCTGGCGGCCTCCGCAGACAGGACGCGCTGGGCCTCCTGGTAAAGCTCAATACGTTTTTGTTCGTCGGTTTCCACCAGAACGGCGTCGTATACCCGGTCATAATCGGGACTTTTGAAGTTTACGAAGTTACTCCGGCTGGCCGAATGGTACCGGGCAAGAAAACCCCGGGGCGAAATGGTCGGAGCGTCCACGGAAATGATGGTCGCCTCGTATTGGCGGCCCTGGTAGGTTTCGGAAAGCCAAGTCGGCCAGTCCACGAGTTTTATCCTGCCGGAGACCCCGATTTTGGCAAGCTGATTCACAATCACCTGGGCGGTATCTACATGCATGGTGTAGTTTGACGGTACGGTGATCTCCAGGGAAAAGCCCTTCTCGTACCCTGCGGCGGCAAGGAGGCTTTTAGCCTTGGCAATATCCAGGGGATAGGGGTTTTTCAGGGACGGCTCGTAATACCGGGAAAGTCCCGGAATGAGGGCGCTTCCCGAAGGCTCCCCGTGGCCGTAGAAGGCCGCGTCAATGATCTCCTGCCGGTCTACCGCGTAGTTCAAAGCCTGGCGGACCCGCACATCATCCAGGGGCTTTACCGCGTTGTTCAGGGCCAGGAGCTGGACGGAGTTGGAAGGAGCGGGAACAAAGGTGAACGCCCCGGGGTTGAGCTGCTCAATGAGAGACCCGGTGACGCTGCCGGCGTCCACGCTGCCCCCTTGAAGGGCCAGGAGCAGGGCGTCCGAGTCAGCCACGAAGACATAGGTTACCTTGTCCAGATGAGGGAGCCCCTTCTTCCAGTAGTTGGGGTTCTTCACCATCACCAGGGATTGCTGGGGGGTGTAGCTCTCGATGATGAAAGGCCCCGTACCTATGGCCCGCTTTTCCCGGTCTGGATTGTTTCGGGGGACTATCCCAACGGTGAGGTTTGTGAGGTACTCCACATCCGGCGATTTCAGGACAATGCGGATCTTCCGGTCCCCGGTGATTTCTACCGTGTCTATCCCGTCAAGCCCGGCGAATTTCGTCTCTATCGCGGTTTTAAGGCTGAATTCCACATCCTCCGGCGTTACATCTGAACCATCGTGGAATTTGACCCCCTGACGCAGGGTGAAAATATAGACCTGTCCGGCCTGTTCAATGGCGTAACTTTCGGCAAGGGCAGGCTCCAGGCCCCCGGAAGTATCAGGCTTCACAAGCCCCTCAAAGACGTTGAAGAGTATGCTCCGCCCGTCCGCTGTGTTGGAGGCGCTCAAAGGGTCCAAGGTGGCGGGTTCCGTGGTGTAGCCAAAACGGATTTCCCCGCCTTCAACGGATTCGCCGCTGTTTGCGCCGGCGGTGCTCCCGCTTTCCCGTTTTCCCAGGGAAAAGGCCGGCAGGGTGAACGCCAAAGCAAGAACCGCGGCTAAGGCTGCTGTAAGGGCGGTTTTTTTGATTTTATGTGTTTTCATACTGTTTCTCTCCTTTTTGTAGGTTATAAGCCATTTTAACTATACCGTTTTCTGATACCTTCGCCAATATAATGAAAGGCAATGACTGTAAGCATGATCATAACTCCCGGCGCAAGGGCGCACCAGGGGGCCGCGAAAAGGAAGTTCCGGGATTCCGAAAGCATACGCCCCCAGCTGGGAATTGGGGGCTGTATCCCCAGACCCAGATAGCTCATAGTGGCCTCCGCCAGGATTGCGTTGGAAAGACCCAGAACGGTGGAAGCCAGAAGGGAAGGGGCCGTATTGGGCAGGATGTGGACGAAGATGATCCTGAAATGGGAAGCCCCCATGAGTTCCACCGCCTTGATAAAGTCCCGGTCCTTGTATTGCAGCATCCCGCTTCTCATGATACGCACGTAACTGGGGATAAAGAGGATGAACAGGGCGATAATGAGGGTGAAAGGGCTGTTTTCCATGATGGACACCATCACAAGGGCCAGCAGCAGGCCGGGGAAGGAGTTTAGAGCGTCTATGAGGCGCATGACAATCTCCGCCCAGATGCCGCCCACATAGCCGGTCACAAGGCCCAGGGCGGAACCGATAGCGGCGCTGCCCAGGACCGTACACAGGGATACGAGAAGGGTATAGCGGCCCCCTATCATGACCCGGGAGAAGATGTCCCGGCCAAAATTATCGGTCCCCATGAGGTGACTGACGCCGGGCGGGGTAAACCGCCGGGCCGGGTCCATGTCGTTGTACCCGTAGGGGGTGTAGACCAGACTGACCAGGGCCATGCCTGCCACGAGGACCATCAGGCTAAGGCCCGCTATGAATTCCGGGCTGCGCTTCACCGGCAGCCTCATTTTACCCTGATCCTGGGATCGATGATCTGGATTGCAATATCCGCCAAAGTATTGGCAAGCACTACGATAAAGGCGATGTAGATCACCAGAATCTGGGCCATGCTGAAATCCCGGGAAGTGATGGATGCGATGAGGAGCCGCCCTATGCCCGGTATGGTGAAAACCTGCTCAATGACGATACTGCCGGAAAATACGTCGGCGGTGATCATGCCCATAAGGGTAACCGCCGGGATTACAGCATTTTTCAGCGCATGGCGGTACAGGACCCGGTACCGGCTGTTTCCCTTACTGTAGGCGGTACGCACATAATCGGAATGGAGCTGCAGGAAGATGGACCCCCGCAGGAACTTTACCACGACGGCGGCATTCGGCAGAGCTATTGCCAGGGCAGGGAAGACGAGGTAGGCCAGAAAACCGCCAAAATCCTGCTGGTAGGGCACATACCCGCCGGGGACGAAGAGCTTAAGGAGGATCCCGAAGATCCACATCAACAGGACGCCTAAAAAAAAACCCGGAAAGGAAATCATAATAGTGGCCGCCGTGTTTATCCCCTGGTCAAGGGGCGAATTTTCCCTTCCCAATGGCAGGAGAGCGGCGGGGATCGCCAAAAGGAAAATGAAAATGATAGAAAGGACGGCCAGAGAAAAGGTGACCGGCAGCCGTTCCAGGACCATGCCGGCTATAGGTTCCCCCCGGAAACGCACCGAGTTTCCCAGGCTGCCGGTAAAAAACCCCTTGAGCCAGAGGCCGTACTGTACCGGGAGGCTCTTGTCCAGGTTCAGTTCGGCGCGGAGGGCCGCTAACTGCCCCTCTGTGGCCTCCAGTCCCAGCATGACCGCCGCGGGGTCGCCGGGTATGACATGAAAGGCCGTAAAGGTAATTACGGACACCAGAAACAGGGTCAGCAGGGTAGTCAGAAGCCGGTTTACCACGAATTTCATTGGTTATTTATGTGCATATTTTCAATAAAATGACAATATGGCG
>JAISOQ010000262.1 GCA_031275515.1 Treponema sp.
GTTGATTTTGCAGGCCTGCTCATTGCGCCTCCGGTTCCATGCCCCCGCTTCTTTCCTCATCCGCTCTATCGTGGGTATCCGCTCTGACAGCCCGTGGTTGTTTATCACATTCAGCTCTATCTCCGCCATATTAAGCCAGCTCCCGTGTTTCGGCGTGTGGTGTTGCTGCGGGTAATCACCGAGCCTACCCCTTTACGGCGCCGGCGGCAACACCCCTGGTTATCTGTTTACGGAAGATCAGGTAGAACGCGACCATGGGGATCATGCCGATCACCATAGCGGAAAACTGCCGGCCGTAGTCGGAAGCCAGGGCGCCGGAAAATTTGGCGATGCCCACGGGGATGGACTTAATCGCGTCGTCACGGGTAAGGATGTTGATCAGCATGAATTCGTTCCAGGTTCCCGTAAAGGTCAGGATTGCCACGGTCATCGCCACCGGGGCGGTCATGGGAACAATGATGCTGGTGAATATTTTGAGGTACTTTGCGCCGTCTATGCGGGCGGACTCGATTACCGCGGTGGGAATGCTCTTGATAAATTCCGTACCCAGGTAAACACCCATAGGAAGCCCCAGGCCTATGTAGGGTATGAGTATCCCCAGCCGGGTATTGTACAACCCCACCGCGTTCACCATGAGGAAAAGCGGCACCATGATCGACTGCAAAGTAAGGAGTATCCCGATGATAAAGACGCCGTGCAGTATCGGCGTTGCCCTGCTCTTGATCTTCGCAAAGGCGAAACCTGCCATAAAACCCAGAATAACCACGGCGACAACCGTAACAAAGGTGTATAAAATACTGTTAAAAAGCAGGGTGCCGAAGTTTCCGATTCTCCAGGCATAGGGGTAGTTCCCCGTATACCAGCGCACTGGAAAACCAAGCTTGCTCGTCCTGAGGTACTCCTGGGTAGTTTTAAAGGACTGCACCAAAAGCCAAAAGAGGGGGTACAGGGCCAGCACGGTAAACACGGCCATGACAAGGTAGATAAAGAACTTTGCTATGCGGGAATTGCCGCGATCCATACCTCTGTGTATATCCATAACCGTTACTCCTTTCCGCCGAATTTGGCTTCCGCCGCGCGGGTTATTCCGATAAGTGCGAAACTGATAAGCACCATCACGGTGGAGATTGCGTTGGCCAGGGGATAATTCGGGGAACCCCGGAAGGCCATGTCGTACATGAACAGGGACAGTACCCGCGTTTTTCCGGCGGGGCCGCCGTTGGTCATTACGTAGAGCAGGTCGAAAGATTTGAGGGATCCGGAGATCGCCAGAATAGCGCAGGTTACGATAACCCCCGACAGCGCCGGAAGTATGATGTGCCACAGGGTCTGTACCTCGGTAGCGCCGTCTATCTTCGCCGCTTCAATAATGGAAACATCGATACGTTGGATATTTGCCAGAAATACTATTACGTACATGCCGGTATACATCCACAGCATTACTACCAGCACCGGGATCATCGGGTGTTCAAGAACATTGTAAGTGGCGTTGGGATTGATGGACCGGAGAATCTCCATATAAACGCTGTCGGAATTCCAGTAGAAACTCTTAAAGAGAATACCGATAATAACCGGAGAAATAACGTTGGGAAGGTATATCATGGTCTGGAAGAAATCCACATTCCTGACCATTTTCCGGGACAGGATGTAGGCCAGGATGAATCCAAGGGGCAGCTGCCCGAAGACCGATATAAGCACGATGAGAAGGTTGTTCTTCAGGGCAAGGTAAAAATAGTTATTGTGAAAAATTTCGACATAACTTTTCAATCCCACCAGGCGGAAATTCGGATTCCCGAAGACCCTGCCCCCGTTGTAATTGGTAAGGCTTAAGATCACTGAAAAGATAGTGGGAAACGCCATTACCGCGAAGTAGATCACCAAAGCCGGCAAGACCAGGATAATATAGGAAACGCGCTCCTCTTTTTTTGAAGATAAATCCACCGGAAATCTCCTTAAACAAAACGGCAATTATTCAGGCGTTCCAGACACGAAACGAATAACTGCCAAAACTCCGATAACCGGGATCAAACTCCGGCACGGTAATTCCGCAGCTTACACAAAAAGAGGCTGACCCGAAACGGGAACAGCCTCTTTCCGTTTATATACAATACCGCTGCCCGCCTGTTACTTTGCTTTCCAGGTCTCAAGGGCCTGCTGGGCGGCGGCGGCCACCTGCTGGGGAGTCGCGGTTCCCATGCCGATGGCCTGGAGGCCGTCGTTTATGGGGACGTGGACCGCGGCGTCAAAAACGCCGTCGATAACTACGGTGGTGGTGTCGTACTGGGACGCGAGGTTTCCGCCCGCGACCTGGAGGGGTTCCAGGGTAAGTTCGGCAACGTTTATGTCGGTACGGGTGGGCGTGGTGATTCCGCCGGTTTCCAGGAGCCAGGTCTGAATCTCCCTGCCCGAAAGCCATTTAACCAGTTCCCAGGCGGCGGCTTCTTTTTCGGAACCCGCGGGCACCGTAGCGGCAATACCCCAGCCCGTGCCGAGGATACCGGACGTGGATTTGTTGAGTTTCGCGCCTTCAATGTCCGGAAACACGGTTATGGCAAAGTTTTTCTGCCGTTCCGGGCTGATAAGGGCATCGCCGGTGGACTTGTCCGTAATGAACGCGGCAATACGCCAGTCTCCATCCACAAGGTAGGCGCCCTTGTTGGCGGCGAACTGGCCGACCACGCTGCCGTAGTCGGTGGTAAGCGAATCCCTGCTCAGAACGCCGTCGTCGTACAGGGTCCTGACAAATTCAAGGGCTTTGACAAAGTCGGGATCGGTGAATTTCGCCTGGCCGTTGAGGATGCCCTGCTCCCAGCCCGCGCCGCCGAAACGGCCGGC
>JAISOQ010000246.1 GCA_031275515.1 Treponema sp.
TCAGGATGGTGGTTCGCCGCCGGGCCTCTCATTTGGCCCAGGACATTCGGGATTTTATTGATTCACGGAATATCGCTTTTAGAAAGGGACCGGACCAGTGGATTTCCCGGCGCGGCTACTTCGAGCCTATGCCCTTCGTCATAAGCCCGACCCGGCTGGAACTGTTGAACGGCATCCTCATCCCCGGGCATCGGTGTATTCCCTTTGCCAATCCAGGGCTGATGCCCACAGACTATACGTTTTACTGGAAGGGCAAACCTATACCCTGGGGGACCACCGAAGGGCCGCCGGACGATTTCTACCCCTATTACACGGTTTTTGGGGAGGAGTACGCCTCGCAATACGTGGCCCGGGATAACCCGGAGAATGAGACCGCCTATAACAGCGACCTTTACGAGGATCCCCCGGAAGTTTCGATACACACCCTGGACATGAGGAATATTTACCGGGAGACCGCCTTTGTGCCCGGAGACCGGTTTGTGGCGAAAACCCGGGACTGGGGGGCCGGCAAATTTGAGCTTGCCCAGGTGAAGAAAACCGCCTGGACGGAGGCGGAACTGGACGCCTGGTGTGAGGCTGCTGAAGAGGGATTCGCCGCATCCTTTGACTATCTGGGACCCGGTTCTTCCACGGACGAGCAGCTCGCCTTTGCCTATTGGTTCGGAGACAGGCGCATGGGAGAAGTCCCGGCCTATTCCCTGGAGGAGTTTCTTTACGAGAAAACCGATAACATAGAGACCACAGCCTACGGCATAGAGACCCGGTTCTGGTATGCCGGAAAGGATATTCCGGATCTGGAAAACCTGGAAGGTTTCCTTTCGGTATCTGACCGGACCATGATCGAAGAAATGCTTTTCAGGCACGGGGTCCCTGTTTCGGAATATGTGATTCAATCCTATGTACGGGACGCCCTGTTTCGGAAGGAATCGGATATTTCCCCAATCCTTGATCGTATAGCGCCCCAGTCGGTAGGTATAACCGGACGGGAACGGGAGGAGCTTGCCAGGTATGTGTTCAAAGCCTATGGGGAATTCCGGCTGAAATATTCGATATTTGCGGATCGACTGATGGGACCCATCAGGCAGCGGGTCGGAGAGCTCCATACTGCGGTGATCGATCTGGTCGCCCGGCTCCACAAAGGGGACATCGATCTGTCCTGGCTGCCTAAGCATACCTTCGTGGTCCTTTCCCAGATTCAAAACCATGCCGTGGGAATTCTGGAAGATCTGGACGATGATGAAGCGCCCCAGGATGTGGAACTTGAAGCCCTGGACAACTCCCTGGACAACATGATCGAGACGTATGAAGATATTAAGGAATTGATCGATGACGCTATGGACAGTTTTAGGCGGAACAACCTTTCGGTGGTGAAAACCTGCCAAACCGTCGGGTCCGCTTCCTGGCAGACCGTACAGTTGAGCCTTGGAGGAACCAAAGTCTGGCGGCGTATCGTCATGCCCGGCGCCTCCCGTCTGGACAAGCTTCATCGCATTATCCAAATCCTGTTCGGATGGGATAACCGGTGGCCTCACCGGTTTATCGCGGCGGCTCCTCTATGGAAAGAAGAAATCAGTCTTGAGGAGCTTAATGCCCGGGGCTTTGCGGAAGTTCAATACGAATACGGGACCGTCTGGACCGTAAAGATCATGTTTCTTTCTTCGTATGATGCGGAGGAAGGGGAACGGATTCGGTGCGTTGCGGGAGAGCGGGCTGCCCCGCCTCTTTCCATAGAGGGGCCATTGCGATTCAGGAAGTTTTTGGCCGCCCTGGAACGGGGCGCTGAACCGGAGTGGCGCCCGGTCAGGCGCGGGGAATACGAAAATTTCGCCCCCGAGGCATTCAGCATAGAAGACTGTAATCACCAGTTGGAAGGAATCGTACATGGACGAGAAAAAACAAAAATCTGAAAACGGACTTATCCAGTTAATTATGCGGGGGGGAATAGTATCCGGCGTGCCGGGAACCAGTCCCGGTGAAGTCATTACCCGCATGATCGAAGCCGTCCATTCCCCGGCCATAGACCGGAATCAGCTTCTGAGTGCGGTGATGGAACGGGAAGCCCTTATGTCCACTGCGGTGGGCCGGGGCATAGCCCTGCCGCATCCCCGGAATCCTCAGGTAAAGACGCCGGATGAGCAGTTTGTAACCATCGCCTTTCTGGAGAACCTCGTTGACTGGAACTCCCTGGATGGGGCGCCGGTACATACCGCCATACTCATCGTCTCGGCGTCTCCCAAGCTGCACCTCCGCAGCTTGTCGCAGCTTAACTTTTTTTGCCGCCAGGACAGTTTCCGCTCCCTTCTCGAAAACCGCGCTTCTCCGGAGGAGATCATCGCGGTAATTCGGGCGGCTGAACAAGCCTGGTAATTGCCTTAGTAGGCTAAATCAGTCTGGTATACTATTATGTTCATAATCGACGAATGAGCATTGTGAAATAAATTTTATGAAATGAGCTTTATGTAAGCTTTATGAAAGGAGGCGGAATAATGAATATCACCGCGCTGGAAAAAACCGCGTTAAGTCTTAGGGCCCTGTCTATGGACGCGATTCAAAAGGCCAATTCCGGTCATCCGGGGCTTCCCCTGGGGGCGGCTGAGTTGGGGGCCATCCTCTACGGCGAACTTCTTCGTCATGATCCTTCGGCGCCTGACTGGGCGGACCGGGACCGGTTCATCCTTTCGGCGGGGCATGGCTCCATGTTTTTGTACTCAATCCTTCATCTTGCGGGGTACGCCGATGTCACCCTGGAGAGTATCAAGAATTTCCGTCAGGCAGGTTCCCCCTGCGCGGGCCATCCTGAATACGGTCTTGTCCGGGGCATAGAGGCGACTTCGGGTCCCCTGGGGCAGGGCATAGCTATGGCTGCGGGTTTTGCCATTGCCGAAACCATGCTGGCCGCCCGGTTCAACACGGACAAGCGGAAGATCGTGGACCACTACACCTTTGTCCTGGCCGGCGACGGCTGTCTCCAGGAAGGGGTTTCCGCAGAAGCCGCCTCCCTGGCGGGCCACCTTAAACTGGGGAAACTTATCGCGTACTACGATTTTAACAGGATAACGATAGACGGCAGTACCGATCTTGCCTTTACCGAAGACACGGCCATGCGGTACGAGGCTTACGGCTGGCAGGTTCTCCGGGGTTCCATGTATGATTTTGAGGAAATTGCGGAACTTACCGCCCAGGCCAAGGCCGAAACCGGGAAGCCCAGCCTCATCATCCTTACGTCTATTATCGGGAAGGGAGCGCCTAAGAAGCAGAATACCGCCGATATACATGGTGCTCCCCTGGGGGCCGAAGAATTGGCCGCCGCCAAAGCTGCCTTGGGCATCCCCGGCGACTTCTATATCGCCCCGGAAGCGGCGGAGTATTTTGCCGCCCGGCGGAAAGAATGGAAAAAAGCACGGGAGGCATGGGAGACCGAATTTGACGGGTGGTCCAAAGAAAACCCCGGCAAGCGCGCTGAATGGGACCTTTTTCATGCGAACAAGGCGCTGCCTGCCAGCCTTCCGGCGTTTCAGGCCGGGGAAAAAATCGCCACCCGGACGGCGGGGAACAAGGCCCTGACGGCCCTTGCGTCGGCTAATCCCTTCCTGACAGGCGGTTCAGCCGACCTTAAAGGCCCCAATGCCGTGGGCATAAGCGGCGCGCCCTATTCCGCCGCAAACCGGGCAGGCCGGTACATTCACTTCGGCATACGGGAGTTCGCTATGGCAGCGGTCTCCAACGGCATACAGCTCCACGGGGGGCTGCGGTCCTTCTGCGCCACTTTTATGGTTTTTGCGGATTACCTGAGGCCGGCCCTTAGGCTTTCGGCTCTGATGAAACAGCCGGTTATTTATGTTCTGACCCACGATTCCATCTTCGTCGGCGAGGACGGCCCCACCCATCAGCCCATCGAACACCTGGCGAGCCTCCGGGCCATCCCCAATGTGCGGGTCCTGCGTCCCGCCGACGCCGAGGAAACCGCCGAAGCCTGGGCCATGGCCCTGGACCGCTGGGACGGTCCCACGGCGCTGGCCTTGTCCCGGCAGAACCTTACGGTTTTCCCCAAGGACGATCCGGACTGGCGGAATACCATCAGGACCGGAGCCTACATCGTCAAAAAGGCGGAGGCCGCGCCGGATGTGGTGGTTATCGCCACAGGTTCGGAAGTGGGCCTTGCCCTGGAAGCCGCAGCCAAGGCGGAGGGCAAGAAGGTACAAGTCGTTTCCATGATAAGCCGGGAACTCTTTGAGTTACAGCCTAAGCCTCTCCGGGATGCCGTCGTGCCGCCGGGGGTCCGGGTAGTGACTGTTGAAGCGGGAGTCAGGCAGGGCTGGGAACGCTGGGCCAAGCCGGAGGACATTCTCTCCCTTGACCGGTTCGGCGAATCCGGCCCGGCTGCGAAAGTCGCCGAAGAGCTGGGCGTAACAGCCGCCGCTCTTGGGGCGTTGATTCAGAAAGACCGGTAA
>JAISOQ010000251.1 GCA_031275515.1 Treponema sp.
GCGGCAAAGATCGGCTATCATGGAACCGTTATCATGAAACCAGGGGAATTGGGGGAATTAAAAGAAGAAATACGCGCTTCCGCCCTGGACGCGGGGTTTGTCCGCGTCCGGATTCTCGCTCCCTTTGAGCCGGATTCTTTGGCCAACGGGCCGCAGGCCCCAAAGACTGGCCGCCCTATCCCGGACAACTACCGTCCGGGGGCGTCTTCCGCCCTGGCGGCGGCTTTATCCTATGGAAATCAGCCCCTGGAGGGAGAAACCCCGTCCGGCGGGGCAGTACCGCCGGGAGCCTGCGGCATTGCCCCTTTCGCCCGGCGGAACTACTACCGGGAGGCGGTACGGCGTTTGCAGGTTCTGGCGGCGGCCTTTCGCGCCCGTTATGGCGGGACCCGTTCCGATTATCGTATCTTCTGCAATTCTCCTGCGCCGGAAAAACCCCTGGCCCATGCCTGCGGACTGGGCGCTTTGGGACGGAACAGCCTTATTATTACCCCGGAGGCGGGGTCCTTAATTATCATCGCCGCTATGACCCTGCCCCTGGCGCTGGAAACGGACGAGCCGATTGCGGCGGACGGAGCTTTCCCCTTTTGCGGGGCTTGCCGCCGGGAACAGCCTCCCTGTAAGGCGGCCTGCCCTACCGGCGCGGTCCGGGGGGACGGGAAGATCGAGAGGGAGCGGTGTATCCAATGGTACGCCTCGGGGAACGGCGTAACTGTACCGCCAGAGGTGGTCCGCCATTGGGGAAGGCGGCTCTACGGCTGTACGGCGTGCCAGGATGCCTGTATCCAAAACCGCAGACACATTTCCGGGGCGCGGACCAATGAAGGACCGCTCCCGGCATACCTGGACTGCCGGGAACTCATTGCGGCGCAGGACGAGGAGCTGAAAGCCCGGTTCAAAGGCACTGCCCTGGGGCTTTCCTGGCTGGGGCCGGAAGGAATCAGGCGAAACGCCCGGCTTGCCTGGGAACAACAAGTAAGCCGGGAAACAGGCATAGCTGGAAACGGCAAGACCGCAGCTCAGGATACGCCTGAAAAAACTACTTCTTAGACGACGTTTCCCTGACGCCCTGGGAAATCTGAACACGAATGTCGCTCAGGGCAGCCCGGGCGGCCTGGCCTTTCTCGACGGCTTCCCTGGGCTGTGCTGCGGCAGCGGCCTCCGCCTGGGTGACAACGTCCCGGGCGTCCTCTATACCCTGGTCAAGGGCTTCGTAGTCAAGGCTAAGGCCGTTTCCTTTTGCGTTGGAAAGGAGCCCTTCGGTTTCGGTAAGGGAATTTTTCACTGAGGAGATCAATCCAGACGCTTCCTCCCGGGCCCGTTGAGCGGCGGCCCGCCCGTCGCTGACGGCTTTTTCGGCGGCGCTTATAGCTTCAGCGGCAAATGATTTGGCAGCCTCGTACCGCTTGGCGTTAGCTTCCTGCCTCATCCTAAAGATAGCGTCCCTGGCGCGGTTCAGGGAAGTTTCGCCGAAGGCTGCGGCATCGGGATCGTTTTCCGCACGGATCAGCGCTTCGGTGGCGGAGGCCATCTCTTCGGTCGGAGGTTTAGCGCATCCTCCCAGGAATATCATAAATCCCCAAACCATAAAGCATACAACCCGTTTTATTCTTTGCTTTTTATGCATCCTCTGCTCCTGCTATTCTTGTTTCAAGTATAATGCCGGTTTTCTATAAATACAAAAACGGCGGACGGATATTGGCCGGTAAAGCCGCCCTAAGATTCTTCCGAAATTCAGAATATCTGAAAGTATGGCGGCGTATCAAGTTCTCCTAAAAACGTTTTTACGGTTTTTGCTGCCGGTATGCGTTGCTTCCGGCGTCCTGATTTTTCTTTATTTTTTCTTTTCCGGTCCCCGCCTGGGTCCTCATTATGATTACCTGCTGCGCCGCTGCCCTCCGCCGCCGGTTTCCCGGGAGGTGGTAATCATAGAGACCGATCCGGCGGCGGGTTTCGTTGACATCCCCGGCATATCCTCCATCTTCATGACCCTGGCTGAAATGGGCGTCCGGGGACTAGCGGTTCAGACCCCTGTTTTGGCCGTTTTCCAGGACAATAGTCCGGCGGAAACCGAATTACCTGGCCGGCTGGAGGAAGAATTCACCCTTCTGACCCAAAATATAAAAAATTTATTCCAGGCCATCCTGATGGGTTCTATTTCGCCCGGAGAAGCGGAACAATACGTAGACGGTCTGATCGGTCTTACGGAACAGGGAAAGAAGCGGCTCCTTTCGGTCCTGGCCCAAAAGGACGCCGCGGGAATGGGGCCTGTAGAACAGGCGGCTGCGGTCTTGGGCGTCCTATGGAAAGCCGGGGATGTCCATTTTTCAGCCGGAGAAATCCGGAACGGCGTCCCAAGCCTCTATTCCCGTTCAACCCTGGACCCGGACGGCGTGTTCCGCCGGATATATCCCCTGCGTCCCGGTTTAAAGCAAGATACCGCCAGGGCGGAACACGTTGTTTACGCCATGATGAACCGCTATTTTGGACCTTCGGACATCGAATACCTCAATGGCAGGCCCGTGCTCCGGTTCAAACGGGAAGGTTTTGACCGGGACATAGCCCTGGACAGCCGGGGGGCGGTGCTGGCGGAACGGCCCCGGGGAGACGAACATTTCAAACGGTTTACCCCGGAGGATTTTCGGGAATATGAGAGGGCGGATACGGAACTCGCCCTCTTTCTTGACGGCCTGCGGGAACAGGGTTATTTTGCCTATCTTGCGCCGGAAGCATATCCTTCTATTTTGTACGCCTATTCCAATATGCTCCGGGAGGATCTTTTGAGGAACGCCGGGGACCGGGGGCTTGAAGATTTAAAAGTCCGCTGGCTTGATGCGCGAACCGAATATCTGCGGAGCCTGGAAAATTTCGCCGCCGGGCCTTCGGAAATGAACCTGGTTATGAGTTATGAAGAACGTATCGCCGAAGATATAGAGGCTGAGGAACTACAGCAGTTGGTTTCCCGGAGGAACGGCCTTATCCGCGTTTTTGCCGAATTCCGGCAAAAATACAACGCCTTTCTCCGTCTCCGGTCCAGCTTTTCCGCAGCCCTGGCAGGTTCTTTTTGTATTCTGGGACCCGGCCTGTCCCCCCAAGCGGATTCCCCCGGAACCGGGCCGGGAAACTTCCTGACCCGGTTTTTCCCTCATGTTGACCGGGAACCGGTTCCTTCGGATGTGGAGGCTTCCGCCATTCTTGCAAACGCTATCCTATCCGGCAGGGCTGTTATTTTTCCCCCAGGGCAGTACATCCTTCTCTGGTCTCTGGTTACCCTCCTCCTCATCCTCTTTCTGATCCGAAGGCTGGGGTCTGTCCTGACGCTGCTTGTCGGCTTCTCCCTGACTCTCCTGGCCGGGGCGGTATTTTCCTGGGGATTTATCCTTACCCGGTATTGGTTTGACCCCCTTATCCCGATGGGAAGCGCCGCGGCGGGGGTTCTTGCGTCCTTCCTTTATACCTGCTGCATGAAGCGCCGGGACCGGGGGCTTATACGCCGGCTCTACAGCGGCGTAGTCGGGCCTGCGTATCTGAAACGCCTTGTCCGCGCCGGGCGGCCTCTGGCTGACGAGATCCTCCAGGCAAGGGCCGCAATCGTGGCAATACGGAAAGGGGACCTCCCAGCCGCCGAACGCGACAAAGATCCCCTGGACAGCGCGGGAGAAATCCAGGCTTTCCGGGAAAAGGCGGCGCTGCACTTTAAGAATGCCGGGGGCGTTCTTGTAGGGCTGGAAGGGGACTTAATGCTTTTCGCCTTTGGCTCGCCGCTGGAACGGATAGCCCGGGAAGGCATCGGCGTCCCTGTTCCGGATCGTCCTAGTCCCGAAGCTATGGCAGTACGGTTCATCAGGAACCTTTTAAAAGAAGCCCCGGAAACCGCCGCATGGCGTTTCGGCATAGACGCGGGGAACTGCGCCTTCGGCCATTCGGAACTTTCGGGGTATGCTGTTTTTGGCCGTCCTGTGGTCTATGCCCGCATCCTCTCGGGCATTGCCTCCCGTTACCAAGCCCATATCCTGGTTACCGCCCGGGTAACCAGCCTGGACGGATGCCCGGTCCGTAAGCTGGACGCCATTGCCAGCATCGCCGGCAAAGGGAGAGAAATCTTTTACGAGGTGATTACCTGAAGACGAAATTTGGTGACTG
>JAISOQ010000269.1 GCA_031275515.1 Treponema sp.
AATTTCCGCCGCTGTTGTAAATAATCCTGCTTGCTTACCGTCTGTTCCTCCTTCCCGGCATCCTGAAAATACTGCCGGACTTCCATAACCGTGGTTAATCCTTTCTTCCCCAGGGTACACTGGATGATGTCCGGCAACGGCATCGTGCGCTGCCGGCTCCAACTGCGGGTGTCCCCGGGAAACCGGGCCGCTTCTTTTACCGGCCTGCTCAAAATAGCGGCTAAAAATTCCTTAAGCCGCTCATGGAATCTCCCTCCCATACTTGTTCCCTCCCGGTTTTCCAGGTCCCCCAGTCTATCATATTTCCCGCCCTGTTGGAGCCTTTCTCTTAAGTTTATGATGTTGGGTCTGTCCCGGTGCGTAGCCCGCCCGGTATACCGCCTAGAACGCCGTCAGCCCCGGAAGCCGCCCCAATGCGGGGGAAAGCCGCAGTTCATGGGGTATGTCCTGCCGTTCTTCAATTTCCGGGCAAAGGCTGTAGAATTCCGGCTCTATAAGTTCCGGCCCGGTTGTGAGGCAAACAGAATAGAGATCTAACACTTTCCGCACCGGGTATTCCCGCCGTGGCAGGAGGAGATCGCCGTTAGTCTCTACCCGCTCGAAATGCCGTTTCAGCAACAACCGCCGGAGGCAGTATTGCTCAATGGTGTGGGTTGCCGTGATAAGGCAGTAGCGGGACATTGGATCTTCCCGGTCGTCAATGCCCAACATCGCCTTGAAATCTGCCAGAGGGATTAAGGAATGAAGCTGCGTTTCGTTGTCCATAAAGACAAAATAAGCCAGCGATATATGGAAGAATACGAAAACGCGGTCGAGATTGTTGAGCTTCGCCCACGCCGCAATATCGCCGGTTTCCGCATCGGGAATCGTGCTATCGCCGCTACATAAACCGCCGAGTTTTTCATTGGCCTGAATCCACTGGGCGCATTCTTGCTGGTTCGCCATCATGCGAGCCGAAACGCTGACGGCGTACCAAGCTCCGTTGACCGTCCACGTAATAGCCTACCCTGCAGTAATGGCGGCACTCAAAACGCCGGGAGTGATATTCACGCCTCCCGGAATCTTCCAACCGACATACATATTCCCGATGTGGTTGGACTGCGAATACTGTTTAGCGGCGGCGCGATAAACAAATCCATCGGTCGAAAAATCAGCCGCCGATATTTCGTCCAGGCTTCCGAATACTCGCACCCGATGTTCAGGGTCAAAGACCGGAGTAATGCCAACAGGACTAAATTCGGCGGCAATCAGGTGTTCGCCAAGATACGTCAAATCAAAATCAAAACTCGCGCCGTTTTCCCGCGATGTCTCGAAGACTTGCGGACTTTCCAGGATCTCCATCGTCTGTGGAATAACCAGGTTCCGCTTCCGAAGTTTATCAACCCAGATGTCCGCGTTGAGTTGGCTCTTTATCGTTTCCAGAACTTCAATAGCGCGTTCACCGAAGCCGTACATGGTCATATTCCGCCGCGTATGTTGGGTGATGCGCTGGGTTTCCGTTCCGTCTGCCAGACTTACTTTACTGTAGTCCGGCATCAATAAAGAAATCTTACGGATTATCCTTTATGTATTGCCGCTCCGAAACCGTCTTCATTCTTTCCCTGTCTCTTCAAAAGAAATACCCCGGTATTTGAACACTTCCCGGCTCCGCTTTCCTTCCGGCAGCAGTTCAAGCATCTTGCCGCTTGCCGGCCGCCATGAACCTTTGAACTCCGTGTCTCCGGGTTCACCGGGTACCCACTGGCCTTTGATGTAACCGCCGCCGGTCTTTCTGCGCCGGATAAGGCTCACGCTCTTGAATAGGCTCATTGCTCACTCACCATATCCACAGGCTTTTCAATCACCTGATACCGGATGGAGTTCCGCAGGGTGTCGTTGTCGATTAACGGCTTGCCGCTTCCCCTTTTCTGGCAATGGTGGAATCTGCGTTAGGAGTAAATGAACCGTGCCGGATATACGACTTAACTCCGTCCTGACCGAACTCGCCGAGTAACCTTATTGCGATTTCCGCTTTGAGTTTGCCACCAGTAACGAGGTTGCTCAGCTTTTCTATCGTTTTTGCGATAAGTTCTCGCTTACCATCAGCAAAACCGCGCACGAAAGGACGCGGGGGAATAAACCATTTGCCGCCTCTGTGCTGGCTCATGGGAGGCCCAAGGACACCGAGTTCGTTCCATGACGCAATCTGGGCAAGCGTAGCGCCGCTGTCAGTGGTCTGCGAACCAACATCCTCGGTAACGCCGACCTTGACGCACATGGATTTGAGTTTTTCCGTTTCCTTGAAGATGTCTGCCAGACCCATATCGGTGTCGGTATTACCCTGCGTTGCCATGTTTTAATCCCTATTTCGGGGGTTTCCACCCTGTCGCGTCAAAGTCAGGAACAGTGTCCTTTGCATTACCTTCACTATCGTCTCCGGTAGCACCCGAAGGAACCGATTCAGAAAGTGGAGTGTCTTCTATAACCAGCAATTCCTTTTCTAGTATCCCGACACCAATGAAAATGCGGTTTCATCTTTGATATAGCCTGAAACCGTATCATATAGCGAAGCGCAAGGGATAGGTTTGTCTATTTTCCGTCGCTTCAATTCGGCTTGCCTTACGGCTGGGGGAAGGAAAACCCGGAAAGCTCCGATTGTTCCGGGGCGGTGTGTCTTGCCCTGTACGTATGGCGGATTACCGATGTGTCGGACTGGTTTCAGCGAATTTGAAAGCATGGGGGCATGACATGAGCGATAGTGACGGAATTCAAATATCTGATAAACCCTCATGGGAGCATACGGCAAAAGAACTGTTTGCGATACTCGGCAAACGCATTATCGCCCTGCCCTCTAAAATGCTGGGGTTTAAGCCGTTCTGCCTGTACCTGGTACAGGGCTGTTAGTGCGGGGGTATATCAAAGACTGGATATGGTTTGCGGTGGTGGTGATGGTGTTGTCCCGTATGCCTGCTCCCCGCACGAGCGTGATTTTTATCAGGGAGGCTATTCCGGACAGGCATCCCCGGCAGGTCTTCTCATGGCCGCCGATGAACTGCCGTGGCAATGGGGACACATGATTGCTATGGTTATTAGCATTATTCCATAATATTTCTTTGTGTCCCTGTTGTTTTTACCCCTTTATCATGCTTTGTAGATCATCACTCCAGCGTTAATCGTCCCGCTATTTGGTCCGGTGAGTAGTCTTTTTTGAATCAGTCCTTAACGGTGCTCGTTAAAGGGCACTGTCTATCCCGGGCAGTCCCCTGGATTCCATCGAATACGAAGTATTCGCCGCCGCTGTTCGGCTTGCCGCCGGGCTTCCGCTTCGATATAAAACCCCAGGCTCCGGGCTGTTGAAACAGGCGCGGGGAATAGAGGATAATAGGAAAAACAAACTTATATTAAGGAGAAGATCATGGCGGTATTACACACAATCAAGGCATGGCTCTACGAGAACCTGCTGACCGGAAACCGGAACGATTACTCCGCGAGGGTAAGTGCGGAACGGACGCTCAGCGTGCGGGACGTCTGCCGGTCCGCGGTGGAGCGCGGCGGCGCGGACATCAATGCTGCGGCAATGGAACACGCCGTGGGCCTGTTTCACAAAGAGATGGCCTACCGGCTCTGCGACGGCTTTTCGGTAAATACCGGCTGGTACAATGCTTCGATACACATCAAAGGCGTGTTCACCAGCCCTACGGAAGTCTTTGATCCGGAAAAGCATGCTGTAACGGTGGAGTTCCATCAGGGCGCGGAACTGCGCCGGGAACTGGGCATGGTAGGCGTGAACATCCTGGGCAAGGCGGAGTCGGGCTTCTTCATCGCCGAGGTGGTTGACCTGCGCACAGGCAGTGTGAACGACCTTTTGACTCCCGGGCGCAACGCGAGGATAAGCGGGGGCAGGCTCAAATTGGAGGGGAGCGACCCCTCCTGCGGGGTGTATTTCGTGAACGAGGCCGGCGGAGAACGGGTGAAGGTGGACGCGGCGGACATTGTGGAGAACGTGAACGCCCATCTCCTCATCGTTATTCCCGCGCTGGAGGCGGGCACTTACCGGCTGGAAGTAACGACGCAGTATTCGGGGAACACCGGCAAGTTGCTGAAAGCCCCCCGTACTACAGCCTTCGACCGCCTCTTGACTGTCGCGGTCCCACCCGGCCCGCAGGTTTAAAGCGTTCAAACCGTGCGGTTTAAAGCGTTCAAACCGTGTGGTTTAAAGCAAGCGAACCGTGCGGTTTAAAGCAAGCGAACCGCCCATAGAGGATGAGGGGTGAAGAGTGAGGATGCGCGCGGTTTGGAACATCACGGCGCAGGAAGGGGATACGCCTCTCCGCGCAAACGGACCGGTGGTTAGTGGTTGAGACTGTTCCAAAACTTCAGTTTTTGGAACAGTCTCGGTTATTTATCCATGCTTGCGGAATTGATGTCGGGTACGGTGACGCAGCCGTCCGGCAGTATCAGTATTTTGGGGTCTGCGATCCTCCGTTCCCGCAGTCTCGCGAGGGCGCTGTCCAGGGCCGCCTGGGGAGAGGGGGCGCTTTCAATGAACATGCTTTTGAGGCGTTCGGCGGGAAGTTCCGTTACCGCCATTACCGTGGCCC
>JAISOQ010000199.1 GCA_031275515.1 Treponema sp.
TTACTTATTATAATGAGGATATGCAGTCCGGTTGTCAATGAGCCGGAGCGGCTGACCGGGCAGGGTCATTTAAAAAGTTGGCCGGGGATTGCGCGGATTATTCGGAAAAATTCGTGAAACTGCGGACTAAAGTCCGGCGGGCTTTCCTATACGGATTAAAAAGCAAATGCCCTGGCCCAAATTACTGTAGACTTTAACGGAATAATGAATTATCATAGAATAATGTTAATAATACGGAACAGGCTGAATCTGCCGGCCGCCGGCGGGGCCTTCTTTTTCTTCCTGTTAATGCTGTCTTTGTTTTCCTGTGACGCGCCGATTCTGTTAGAGTCTCAAAAATCCTCCGCGGAAAATCCCGCGAAATATAATCCCGACTATGAAGGCCGGGAAACTAAAACTTTTTATGCCACGAATACGGAAACCAATAAAGCATACACCATTACGGCGGTTCACCTTGCGGAAAATGACTACTGTATCGTTTATGGGGAACCCAGCGCCGGTATATCTCTCGAAAGGGCCGAAATCATTGCCGGTGAGTTTGAAACAGGCATTTATCCGGCAATAACGGGGGCTTTTGGGGATTTCCGGGAATATTTGCAGGATAATGATTTCGGCCAATACGACAAACTTACCCTGTTCCTCCTGGATATTAAGGACGGTTATGATGCCGCGGCGAATGCTTCGTATGTGGCGGGGTATTTTTACCCCTACGACCTGTACCGCCGGACACAGCGATCATCTTCCAACGAAAGGGCCCTCCTTTATCTGGACGTTAACCCCGGCAACATTGAGAGCGGCGAGTTTTTTACCACTATTGCCCATGAATTGCAGCATTTAATCAACCATTCTATCCGCATATACCAGCAGAACCCCGAAGAAAATAAGTATGCCAGCCCGCAGGATACCTGGGTAGACGAAGGCTTGGCGTCCGCGGCGGAATATCTCTACAGCAGGCAGCATATTCAAGACAAGATCAAGTATTTCAATGACGATATGGGAGCCCCTTTTTCCAGGGGGGATACTTTCTTTTTTTGGGACAGCAACTATGAAGATTATTGCACGGTTTATCTGTTCTTCCAATGGCTGAGGATTCAGGCGGAGGAAAACCCGGAAATCTACAAGGATATTATTAAGTCAGAGTATTTGGATTACCGGGCGGTAACCGAAGCCGCGGCGAAATATATAGACCCTCAGCTTGACGATTGGGAGAAGCTGCTGGGGTATTGGCTTCTGGCGAATCATGTCAACGCTCCGAAAGGGTCTTTGCTGGGGTACAATGGAGAAATTACCACCAGAATTCGGACTTTGTACAGTACCCGCACCTCCCTGGCCCCCGGCGAAGGGGTGTTCAGTTACCTGGACGGTACGGGGTTTACCCCCAAAGGTTCGGGTTCCCATATCCGGTATCTTGGGGTAACTCAGGAGGGGGAGCTTATCGATGCCCCGGAAGGCAGTTTCCCCTCCGGCAGGACAGGCCGGATCCTTACTTTTAACGCCAATGAAAAGGTCAGCGCCGCCGGCAAAGAAAGACAAAAAGAACAGGGGTATCTGACCGGCAAACTGGATCCTTCCTGGACGGGCGGCGCGAGGGAAGCCGTACCTGCCCGGACCCCCAGGCCCATTGATATTCCTCCGGCTTTCTTTCTGGAATAGCGCCTAAGGAACTTGCCGGATCCCGGGGCTTCTTTAGGCCCCGGTTTCCTTTTGTCATATATTTCGGCTATGATACACAAAACTGAGCCTTTAAGCGGAGTATACGTTGTTCCTTAAAAACCTTGAGATTCTTGGCTTTAAGTCTTTTGCCGACCGTACCCGGGTGGAATTCGCCGATGGGATCACCGCCCTTTTGGGACCCAATGGCTGCGGTAAGTCCAATGTAGTGGACGCCATCAAGTGGGTGCTGGGAGAGCAGGCGTCCCGGGCCATGCGGGCCGAAAAAATGGAAGATGTTATCTTTAACGGGACTGAAAGCCGCAAACCTCTGAATGTGGCGGAAGTTACCCTGACCCTGGCCAATGAATCCGGGCTTCTTCCTATGGATATGCCGGAGATACAAATAAAACGGCGGATCTTCCGGTCCGGGGAGAGCGAATACTTCATCAATTCCACGGCGGTTAAGCTCAAAGAAATCCGGGAGCTTTTCTGGGATACGGGGGTGGGAAAAGCGGCCTATTCGGTGATGGAACAGGGCAAAATCGATCAGATTCTGTCCTCCAAGCCCGACGAGCGGCGCTACCTTTTCGAGGAAGCTGCGGGGATCACCCGGTTCAAGGTGAAAAGCGCCGAGGCGGAGCGGAAACTCCTTAAAACAGAGGAAAACATGCGCCAGGTGGAAGGCATACTTGGGGAGGTCAAGCGGGCCTACGACACCCTCAAGGTGCAGTCAGACAAAACCCTGCAATACCGCAGCCTCCAGGAGGAGATTTTTCACTTTGAATTAGACATACAGCTTCTGCGCCTCAAGCAGTTCAAATACGATTTGGACGAACGGACTGAGGAACTCCGTAAGCGGACTGCGGAACGGGATTCCATCAAGATGGAGATGGACAACATCAATAAATCTCTGGAAGAGAATATGGATGTGGTCAATTCAATGGAAGTAAAGCTCATCGAATACCAGAAGAACATCTACGCCCTTGCGATAGAGGAAAAAGCCCGGGAGAAAGAAGCGAAGAGCCTGGCGGAACAGCGGGCGCAGACTAAGGCGGCAATACAGCAGCACGAGGGCCGGGAACGGGCGGTTTCCATCAAAATAGGGGAGCTGACCGAGGACGCCGAGGAGCAGGACGATATGGTGCGGGACTTTCAAAAGAAGGCCCGCGATATCGAAGACAATATCCGTTCATTTGAAGAGAATATCCATCTGGCCGCTTCCCGTATTGACGAAAACAATGCAGGCATCCGTAAGGCGGAGGAAGAAATACGGAGTTTGGAAAAGGAACGGACGGAGCATGAAAAGGACTTGGAGGCCATCACCGACGACATTGTGGCGGCCTTGGATGCGGGTCTGCGGGAAGCGGGTTATTCCGCATCCGAGCGCCGGAATTCCGAAGCCGCTATGGACAATACCCTGAACCTGCTCCGTACCCTGCTTTCCGGGCGGGAAGCTCTGCTTAGGGACCTGACCGCGGCGGCGGAGCGGGCCGTTTCCGGCGGGCCGGTCCCTTCCGGGCAGGAGCTGGAACATATAGCCCGGGGTCTTGCGGAGGCCCTGGCGGAAGCCGCGGCCCATACGGAGACCGCCCGTTCCCTGTTTGCCGCCTATCGCAAGAGTACCCCCGCCTTTCTGGACGACTTTCTTGCCCCGGAAGGTATAATCACCAAGAAGAGGAACCTGGACGCCGAGATTCGCGCCGCCAAAGAGGGGGTAATCCGGCGGCAGGAACGCATTGCCGCCCTTCGCCATGACACGGAGGAACTCAACCGCAAGATCACCGAATACCGGGGAACCCTGGAAGAACTCCGGGTAAGCCGGACCCGGCTCGTTACCCAGGCTCAGGCAGCCGAAGACAAGGCAAAGCTCATCAGACGGGATCTTGCGGGGCAGGAGTCGCTTCTCAAGACCATACAGGACGAGCTTTTCCAGAGCCGCAGGCGGTTTGAGGACCTGGAAGAGCGCATCTCCGACACCGAATCGGAGATTGCCGAGATAAAACGGAAAGGGATACGGCTTACTGCAGAACTGGAAAAACTTGAAAAGGACATAGCCCGGCGGAATGGCGATGTGGCGGGGAAACAGGAGGTCATCAAGAAGCGTATGACCGATTTGGTCAAGGTGCAGGAAAAGCTGGAGAAGACCCATCTTGACATGGTACAGTCCGAAACGGAAATCAAGAACATCCAGGACAACTTTCGGGAGAGCCATTCCCGGGACCTCATGGAATTTGAGGAACGCATATTTACTATCACTACCCCGGTGGCGGAACTGCGGGAGAAACTCGCCGGGGCCAAGGTTAAACGCCGGGAACTGGGTTCGGTGAACCTTATGGCCCCGGAAGAGTTTGCCGAAACCAAGGAGCGGTACGACTTTCTTTCCGGGCAGCTTGCGGACCTGACCAAGGCGCGGGAGGATCTGGAAAACATCACCAAGGAGATCCGGGCGGAATCCAAGGAACTCTTTACGGCTACCTACAACAAAATAAAGAAGAATTTTCACAACCTGTTCCGCCGCCTCTTTGGGGGGGGACAGGCAAAACTCCAGCTTCAGGATCAACTCCACGTTTTGGAATCAGGCATAGAGATTTATGCCCAGCCGCCGGGGAAGAAACTGGAAAACATCAACCTCCTTTCGGGGGGCGAAAAGTCCATGACCGCTGTGGCCCTCCTGTTCGCTACCTACATGGTTAAGCCCTCTCCCTTCTGCCTCCTGGACGAGATAGACGCCGCCCTGGACGAACAGAACGTAAGCCGCTTTGTCCAGCTTCTGCGGGAATTCAACCGCATGAGCCAGTTCATCATCATCACCCACAACAAGATGACGGTTACCGGCGCAGGAACGCTTTTAGGCGTTACGATGGAGGAATCCGGGGTGACTAAGGTTATCTCTGTGCGCCTTGAGAACGAATCCGGGCCGCCGGAACCTATCGCCGGAGATGAGTCCTATCAGGAAGAAGATGTGGAATACGAGGACGGCCAGGAACTGCCCCCGGGCATAACCGATCCCTCCCAGGTAAGCGCGGAAATGCTGAGACCCATACGGAGCGGTCTAAAGTCCGCCGAGGCTGCCGCCATGACGGAGACAGATGTTGGAGACAACGTCTCAGGAGACAATGTCTCAGATAACGCATCAGAAAATGTTGTTTCCGGGGAAACTGCGGATGCTGCGGAACATGCGGACGCTGCGGCGGAAGCGGCTGTCTCTGCCGCCGATGAGGGACAGTAAAAAAAGCGGATTTTAGCCCGAAGCCTGTTTCACCGGGCTGGAGGTCCGTATTAACCGTGTTTTGAAATACTTCTTACACAGGGGAATTACCATGCAAACAATTTTTCTGGCGATGTTTGCGGCAGACACGATCTTTCACCTCGTTTCTATAATTGCCCGGTGGAAATGGAGCCGGTATATTTCAAAAGCCCTGCTGATACCCCTGCTCCTGGGCTGTTATTTGACCGGGGCGGAACACTTTCTGCTCACCGTATTCCTCGCGGGAATCTTCGGCTGGCTGGGGGACATCTTTCTTATCCGTTCCGGCAACATCAAGCTTTTCATGACCGGGCTTCTGAGTTTTCTTGCAGGGCATCTCTGCTATATCCGTTCGCTGTTGTATTTTACCGGAAGCGTCAATCCGGGAGCCATGATCGCCGCCGTCATCGCCGCAATCCCCCTGGGGTTCATTATCTTTCGCCTTATACGTCCCCAGAAGCCCGTCGTGTTTCCCCTGGTCCTTTATGGAGGCGTTCTTATGGGTATGGCCCTCGCCTCCTTCTGTCTTATGCTTTCGCGGAGGGATCTTCTGGGGATAACGCTTTTTGCCGGGGGCGTTTGTTTTCTGATTTCGGATACTATTCTGGGATACGGCAAGTTCAGGGAAGGGGCGCATATAAACAACCTGGCGGTGATGCTTACCTATATAACCGCCCAGGCCTGTCTGCTCCTGGCGCTTGCCAAAGTGTGATTAACCCCCTCTGCCGGGAGTACCTTGGCAGGGCTTTGATCCAGGGCCGAATCGAACGGCCGACCTGCCGCTTAGGAGGCGG
>JAISOQ010000210.1 GCA_031275515.1 Treponema sp.
TGGCAATGTGGAAGATGGATTCTCCGTTAAAGCTACGGGTAACATAGACGTAAAAGGGACGGTTGAACGGGCGGACCTGGATGCTGAAGGGGACATCATTGTTCATCAAGGCATAACCGGAAAGGGTTCCGGTAAGTTAAAGGCCGGACGTTCCCTGTGGGCCCGGTTTATCGAGAACGCCACCATAGAAGCGGGGAATATGGTGGTGGTCTCTGACGGTATCATCAATTCCCATGTGGATGCCAATAAACGGATCATCTGCAAGGGCAAGCGGGCTCGCATTGTCGGCGGGCATCTCAGGGCTACCGAAGAGATCAACGCCAAAATTCTGGGCAGCCCCACAGGCGGTACGGAAACCATTTGCGAAGTCGGATTCGATCCAAAAATCAAGGAACAAAGGGATAAATATTCCGTTCAGCGGGATTCCCTGACGGAGGAAATGGAAGAAATTCAGCTTAATATGCAAACCTTGTTAACCCAGAAAGAGCGGTACCAGTCTCTTCCGGAAGATAAAGAAGTTTATTTGCAGGAATTGACGAGCGCTCACGAAGACCTGGCTGAGGAGCTGCGGCGCGTCAATGAAGAACTGGAAAAGCTTCAGGAATTTTTTACGACCCAGAAAAACCGGGGTAAGGTTTCGGCTTCTGCCAAAGCGTATCCCGGCGTGCGGATTTCGATTCAGGATGTAAAAGAGGATATACGCAGTGAATACAAGGCGGCGACCTTTGTTCGTGAACACGGCCTTATACGGGTAATCCGCTACGAAGAGTCCCCGGAGGACGCCGAGGCCCTAAAGGGAGACGCCGGTGGCTATTCAGCCCATTGATCTTCAGACTTTGTTTACCCAAATAGATAAGGTCGGCAAGGAGCAGATGAATCAGAAAGAAGGGGCTCATCTTCAAGCGGTTCTCCAGAACGCCCACCTTCAAAAAAAGACAGAGGAACGGTTTCATGCGGTGACCGAACTGCAAAATACCGGCGATGGAACGGAGCGGCTCAAAGACCGGAACGCCCGGAGGCAGGGAGGGGGAGAACACCCTTCCGGCAGGAAACCGGATGAAGACGGCGCCGCCGAATCCGGCGATAAAGGGGACCCGCCGGTAATCCGGGATCCGGCTCTTGGTAAAAATATTGACATCAGCGGTTAGGATAAAGCCATGACCGTTTCCATGATTCTTGCCGCCGCCAGCCTTATCTTGAGCGGTTTTTCTTTTCTTTTTTGTTTCGCCTATTTGAAGCGCCGTACCGGGCGGGAACGTATTCTGGTTGAACTCAATGACGAAATTGATCGCCTTGTCCGGGATGTCAATGAGATCACCAACCGCGACACCCTTCTGGTGGAAGACCGGGTTAAAGCCCTCAAAGCTCTTCTGGAAGACACAGACCGCCGCATCGCCCTTTTGGCCGGGGAAATATCCCGCCGGAAGGTCCAGGAAGACGTTTACATAGAATTGGGCAAACTCCGCAGCCCTGTCGCCGAACCGGGACTGAGCGCCCCTGTTCCCGCTGCGGCGAATCCGGTGCCGGCGGCCCCTTCCTCCGTATCGGCGGGTTCCCCTCCTGCTGCCGGAACAGGGCCGGGGCGGACGCCTTCTTCAACCTATTCCCCTCGTGTCGTCCCTTCTGTTACTCCCATAGTCCCCAAACCCCCTCCTTTCGCAGAGCAGGTTGCCGGGTTATACCAGGCCGGTTTTTCCCCGGACCTTATAGCTTCCCGTTTGGGCGCCGCGTTATCCGAGGTGGAGCTTGCTATAGCTCTGGCGGAACGGCGGGGGTCCTAGGACAAGCCGTCCCGGGACAAACTTTCCTGATATAAAAATAACCGATAGACGCACAAAAAATAGTTTTCCGGTATTGACATTTTTTGAACGGAAGGATACATTAATTACATTGCCACCTTAGCTCAGTTGGTAGAGCAAAGGACTGAAAATCCTTGTGTCTAGAGTTCGATTCTCTGAGGTGGCAAAAGTTTTTTTTAAATTGAGGCTTTCCTAAAACTGAAGTTTTGGGAAAGCCTCAATGGAAAGTGGCGGCTGGTTCATGGCTGTGATTTCCGGAAAGATGTTTCCGGTCTATACCTGTATATTTCGGTTCTTCTGATTTTGACGCCCTTCTTCATTTGCAGCGGGGGTATTGGACTGCCCTATAGTTTTGATGTCCAGTCCTCTTTTCATTCGGATTAATTATAGGCTTTGCGTCCTCTTGCTTTTTGGAACGGTATATCCTATAATTTATATAGGATATTGGGCTATGGAAGATACCTATTGTAATAACGGCTATACTCTTGCAACCCGTGTTGTACACGGGGCTGTTTCGTTTGATCCCCTTACCGGGGCGGTGAGTACTCCTATTTATCAAAGTTCCACCTTCAGACATCCCGGGCTTTACGAAAGTACGGGTTTCGACTATTCCCGGGGGATAAATCCCACCCGGACCGAGCTGGAGCGGACTCTTGCCCTCCTGGAAAAAGGGAAATACTGCCTGGCTTTTGCCTCCGGCATGGGGGCCATATCCGGGGCGATCAAAATTTTTGCCCCTGGGGATCATCTGGTAGTTTCCGAAGACCTCTATGGCGGCACCTACCGCCTGTTCAATGAGTATTACTCCCATTACGGTTTCTCTTTCTCTTGGGTAGATACCAGTGATTTTGCGGCGGTGGAAGCCGCCCTCAGACCGGAGACGAAGGCCCTGTTCATCGAGACCCCCTCGAACCCCATGATGAAGGTGACCGACATCCGGCGCTGCGGGGAGCTTATCCGCAAGCGGGGCGGCATCCTCATCGCGGACAACACCTTCCTTTCCCCTTACTTCCAGAACCCTTTGGAAACAGGGGCGGACATGGTGATCCACAGCGGCACTAAGTATTTGGCCGGCCACAACGACACCCTTTCGGGGTTTATCGTTCACTCCCTGCCGGAACTGGAGGGGCCGCTCAGAAACATACAGAAAAGCGAAGGGGCCAGTTTGGCCCCCTTCGACGCATGGCTGACCCTCCGGGGGATTAAGACCCTGGCGGTGAGGATGGAAAAACACGGGCAGAACGCTTTGAAAATCGCCCGGTGGCTTAGGGAACAGCCGGAGGTGGAAAAGGTCTTTTACCCCGGTTTTGAGGATCATCCCCAGTATGCCCTCAGCCAAAGCCAGGCCCGTGGTTTTGGCGGCATGATATCCTTTTACCTCAAGGACGCCGCCTTTGTACCGGTAGTGCTGAAGAATGTCTCTCTCATCCTCTTTGCCGAAAGCCTTGGAGGAGTGGAGTCCCTTATAACCTATCCTCTGGTGCAGACCCACGAGGCCATCCCCCAGGAGATGCGGCTTGCCGCAGGGGTAAACGATCGGCTTATGCGGCTTTCTGTTGGGATAGAAGACCCGGATGATATTATCGAGGATTTACGCCGGGCTTTTAACGTATGCAGACACGGGCCGTGTAAAAAGGAGATAGGATCATGAGAATTTCCACCAAAGGCCGGTATTCCCTGGAAGCCCTGCTTTATATGGCCCTGCTCCCTAAAGGGGAGTATGTCAGTACCCGGGCCATAGCCGAGGCCACCGGTATTTCCGACGGGTATCTGGAACAACTGTTCATTCCCCTCAGAAAAGCGGGGATAGTTCAGGGTATACGGGGCCCTTTGGGGGGGTATCTGCCGGGCCGGGAACTGAGCGAGATTCGGGTGGGAGATATTCTGCGGGTTGTGGAAGGGCCTCTGGAACTGGTCGAATGTGTCAATTCGGAAGTCTGCCCCAAAGAGGCGAATTGCGTCAGCAAGCATACCTGGAGCGAACTCTATCGGGAGATATCGCGCTGCGTGGATTCCATCACCCTTGTGGACCTGGTGGAGGCTTATCACGCCATGGACAAACTGGAGTATGTAATATGAAGATTTCAACCCGGGGCCGTTACGGTATACGCCTCCTCATCGATCTGGCCGAACATCAACAGGAATCCCATGTGCCTCTGGCAAGCGTGGCGGATCGTCAGGAAATTTCGGTACGGTACCTGGAACAGGTGGTGATCATCCTGCGGCGGGCTGGTTTTATCCGGTCGGTGAAGGGCGCTTCCGGCGGTTACGCCCTGGCCCGTCTTCCTCAGGACATCATCATCGGGGATGTGCTGCGGGTTTTGGAAGGGGACATGCTAATAGTGGATCCTCCCCTGCCCGGCGTCTCTGAGTCCCGGATCCGGCGCTGTATACGCCTCACTGTTTATGATCGCCTTAACGAGCGCATCGCCGGCATCATAGACCGGAAGACCCTGGCGTCCGTCCTGGGAACCGTGGACCCCGATGAATCCTACATGTATTTCATCTGAACTGTCTAAGGAACTGTTCAGAAATAACTTGACCTTTTGGGCAAGTTATTTCGTTATTGCATAAGCAATTAGAATAAAATGTAGCGCATTTTATTCTTGAACAGTTCCTAAGTTATGAGTCTTTCCCAAAACTGAAGTTTTGGGAAAGCTTCTTATGAAAAAAAGGCGAAAAACAAACTAAAAATGCTGTTCTGTATGATTCTCTTCTGTTTCGTCTTGTATTTCATATTTATTAAGACTACCTTTATAATAACCTAATCTTTACAGACAGGTTGCCCTTTTAATGAACCAATACGTAGTGAAAGGGTTATTTCTTGCTAAAGGGCCTGCGCAAAAACAACAGGACCTAAGGATCGCTGCTTTTGCGCAGCTGCCGGGTTAAGAGGAGAAATGTATGAGTAAAATTATTTTGATCGGGGCGAATCATGCGGGAACCGCAGCGGCTAATACCATTCTGGATAATTATCCTGAGAACGAACTCGTAATTTTCGACAGCAACAACAATATCAGTTACCTGGGATGCGGTACGGCCCTTTATGTGGGGCGTCAGATCGACGACCCTAATGCGTTGTTTTATTCTTCCAAAGATATCCTTTCCGCAAAAAAAGCCAAGGTTCACATGGAAAGTCCGGTAAACCGGATTGATTTTGAGAACAGGAAAGTCTATGCCGTGAAAAAAGGCGGCAAAGAAATTGTCGAAACCTACGACAAGCTCATCCTGGCTACAGGCTCCCTGCCCATCGTACCCAAAATCAAGGGTTTGGATCTCCCCAATGTTGAATGTGTCAAACTTTTCCAGGACGGCCAGAAGATCGACAAGCTGTTGAACGAGCCGGACATCAAAAATGTCGCGGTCATAGGAGCGGGCTATATAGGCGTGGAAATCGCCGAGGCGGTACGCCGCCGGGGTAAGGAAGCCCTTCTTTTCGAGGCGCTGGACACCTGCCTTGCCAACTACTACGACGACTGGTTCAGCAAGGATATGGACAAGGTGCTTGCGGACAAGGGGGTGAGGCTTCATTATTCCGAGATGGTCCAGGAAATCAAGGGGGATGCCAGGGTTAAGGGCATCAAGACCGACAGGGGCGAATATCCGGTGGACATGGTGATCATGGCCATAGGCTTCAAGCCCAACGCCTCCCTGGCAGGAAAGGACCTGGAAGTTTTCTCTAACGGCGCGTATAAGGTCAATCGCAAACAGGAAACCAGCAGGCCCGGCGTTTATGCCATAGGCGACTGCGCCACGGTTTACAGTAACGCTCTGGAATCCCCCGCTTACATCGCTTTGGCAACCAACGCGGTGCGGAGCGGCGTGATAGCCGGTCATAACGCCTGTGGAACCGCCATTGAGTCCAGCGGCGTGCAGGGATCCAACGGCATCTGTATCTACGACTACAAGATGGTATCCACGGGCCTCAACCTTAAAGCGGCGGAGAAAGCGGGTTTTACCCCTCTCTGCACCCAGTTTGAAGATACCCAGAAACCAGGGTTCATCAAGGAAGACAACCACAAGGTGAAGATTCGCATCGTGTACGACAAGAATACCCGCCGCATCCTGGGCGCGCAGATGGCTTCCTACAATGACATCTCTATGGGCATACACCTGTTCTCCCTTGCCATTGAAGAGAAGGTGACCATAGATAAGTTGAAGCTGCTGGACATCTTTTTCCTGCCCCACTTCAATCAGCCCTACAACTACATCACTATGGCGGCCCTAACCGCGAAGTGACGCAAATTGCAAGGCGGTTCTTCCCTGTGGTATAATACATGAGGCTTTCCCAAAACTTCAGTTTTGGGAAAGCAGCCTTAAAATTTGCAGTTTTGTCGAACCTCCGGTTCGCAGGCTGAAAGCCTGAAAAACTGCAAGAGCCTGCGGCTCAAGTCTGTTCCAAAACCGTGCGCGTTAGCGCACAGTCAATTAGTTTTGGGACGGGCTCACATGATTAAACGGAGATGCCCGCTCAAATTTTGCATACCCTGTTTGGGGAAGACGTTATCCGGGAGATTTACCGGAGTATAGAACCTCAATTTAGGATGGTGGCCGGTAAAGCCCTGGAAAAGATACAGGGCGTTTACCGGACCGCCTTTGTCCTGGGCTGTCAGGGGCCGGATATTTTCTACCACAGTCAGATGACCCGTCCTGTAGGGCTGGAATACGGAACCCTGCTTCACCGCCGGGGGGCGGGTATATTTACCGCCGGGCTGCTCAAAATGGGGCTGCCGGACCCGCCGCCTGACGCGGAGGATATACGCCGGGGAAGGGGGGATAAGGGGATCACGGCTTTGGGCGTTTATGCCTTGGGGTTCATGACCCACGCCATTTTGGATCGCCAGGCGCATCCCTACATTGTGTATAAGTCGGTTCGGGTCTCCCCCGGGAACCTCAAACCCTTCCGGTTTGCCTGCTTACATGCCTTTTTTGAACGTATCATTGATGTCCTTATGCTGGAATATCTCCGGGGCGGAAAAGCTGCGGATTGGGATCAGGAAGGGCTTTTGGCGGAAGTATGCGGGAATCCTCCTCCGGGCCTCAGGGAACTTCTGGCCCGGACCCTGATCCTGGCTTTCCCGGAACGGGCGGGAAAAGACGATAAACTCCGAATCCGCATGGACAATGTTTTTACCGATTGTATGCGGTTCTACCAGGAAACCGCCCCCCGGCGGACTGCCATTGCCGTCCGGCAGGATCTTCCCAGCCGGAATATGCTGGCCTGCATGTACCCCGAAGAACTCCCAAGGGAGATCGATTTCCTTAACCTGAAAAAAGCTCCCTGGTTTTACCCTGCCGGGGACAGCGGGGAGGACCGCCGGTCTTTTCCGGAGGTCTATGCCGGGGCGGTGGAGGCCGCGTCCCGGACTATTGCCCCGGTGATTGCGAAGTACCTGGAGACGGGGAACTTCCCCATCAGGGAAGCGGCTCAGGCCATAGGCAACGGCGGGCTGTCCATCCGGGATGCCAATGGGCAGCCCTGCGCTCCCACCCGCGCCGATCCCCTGCCCCTGGAGGAGACGCTCAAACAGCAGGAGAAGCTGCGCCGGGATGCGGCGTCCCGGATACGCTCTAAGTGCTGCGCCGGCTCCTAGGCGGTTTTTTCGGGAGCCAGAAAAGCGGCCCTATTTTCCAATGGAAGGAGTACCCCTGCGCTCCCGCGGCGAGGGGCCTAATCGTCATGGCTGCCGCCGCTGCGGCTCGGAAGGAGAGGGCCGGCAGGGCGGGGAGGGGCAGGGAAGGAGGAACCCCGCCGGGCGTAAGGGCGAAGCAGAGGACGGCGGCGGGGAAAGGGCAATATACCGTCTCCGGCTGCGCTGATTCTGAGGCGCGGATATCCCGCCAGGCCGGGACCGGCAGGTCCAGAACCGGCCCCCAGAACCGCAGCGGGCCTTCCAGCCCGCCGTCCGATCCGGGAGAGGGAATATCCGCCGGCTCTCCTGCGGTGATCCAGCCGCCGCGCCCTAGCGTCGCCTCTCTGAGGAAAGCGGCGAGGGTTTTGAGTTCAGACGCCGCAAGGGGACGGGAAAGGCGGGCCAGGGGAGCGACTGCGGGAAAGGACCACGCGCCCGGAAGCCCGGCGGCAAAGAGGGAAGGGCGGCAGGCCGTTACAAGACGGCGGCTGTCCCGGTGGGGGACCAGGACAGCAAAGCGGAGGAGGCCGGCCTTACGCCGCCCCGAAGGGCCTTTTCTACCCGGCTCTGCATGGGGTTTCAAAATATTTCGTCCTTAATAATAGATACTGTTCCAAGATACGATAAAATCATACAATGAAAGCCGATTAAAATTCATCCGATAAGGAATCATTATGAAGTATAAAACCAAAGTCCTCCTGGAGCGTCTTGTGCCTATACTTTCCCAATGGCCGGGAGTGGAATGTATTATCCTGAACGAGGCGGCTTTGCCCGACACCCTGGATCCCTATTTTGCCCTGATTCTGGATGTGTTCTATACCGAAGCCATTCCGCCGCCGGAACACCGGAGTAGTCAGTATGGGAATGACATATCGGCCTTTGAAACCACGAACCAGGAGAAGAAGGACCGGTTTCTGGCGGGGACTCTGCCGGTGCGTATCGAGTATAAAGCTGTCGGGCAGATAGAGGAGCTGGTTTCTTTTTTGGATGTCAAACGGGAATCAATATGGCTCATCAAAGATTCGGGGACCTATGGGTTCTACCGTCTTGCCCACGGCCAGATTCTTTTCAGCCGTTCAGACTGGATAGACAAAATACGGCGCCGCCTCGCCAGCCCGGAAGATGAATTCTGGTTCCGTCTGAGGGAGGCCAACCAGTCCAAAATGGAGCATTTTTTAAGCGATCTCGGAGCCGCCCTGATGCAGGAAGACGATTTCTTTTATCTGATTTCTTCCTCGTCCTTTATAAAATACGCCTGCCTCACCCTGTTTTGCCTGAACCGCCGGTTTGAACCTTCCCACCGGGCTTACTACAAACAGGTGAAGGAACTTCCGGAGCTGCCGGAATCTTTCTCCGCACAACTTGAGACGTTCCTCAGCGAGGGTCCTGAAATCACCATGGAACGGAAGTACGCCTTGGCGCAGCTTATGGCCCGGGGCATCGTAACGCTGTAAATGAACGTAGTATGAAAGGATTCCCTTTTTTTCGTATCGCTGTTTTTTTCATCCTGTTCCTGCCCGGTTCTGTCTTTTGTACCGCCTGTACTGCCGGCTACAAGCAGCCGGCGGCCTTTTTCTCCGATGGCGGCGGCGTGGTTTTGTACGGCCTTTCCCGCGAGGCGGCGGCGGGGCGTCTTACCCTTTCCGGGTCCGCTTCCCTCAGTTACGTGTTTGAACCTCCCCTGGAAGTCCCCCCTGATTTTTCCCTTGAAGCCGGTTATCGCCTTTCCCCCTCTGGGGGGGATGCCCTTTCCGCGTACCGGCTGGTACTGGAAACAAACCCGGCTTTGCCTGGGGCGGAGGCCTGGGAACTGCCCCTGGACGCCGCTTTTCTGGGCTTGCCCGGCTATACCGCCGCCTTCCGGTATGCAGTGCCGGCGGGAACCGCTTTCCTCAAGGGGCTGCGTATCTCCTTCCGTGTCCGGGATGGGGCCGGCGGCGCGAAGGTTGACCGCCCTGTTTTGGAGTTTTACTCCCTGCGGCTGGTCCCCCGGTGGTTCGGGTTTGGCCTGGAACGGGATGCCCTGGCGATTACCCCCTTTGTGTTCGTCTTGCCCGAAGATCCCCAGTCGGCGGTTATCGATCCTCCCCCCGCATTCAGGCTGTCCGGTCCGGCTGCCCTGTCCTTTCGGGGAGCCGTTTCAGATGCGCTGATACGCGCCGGGGAAACCCGGTTCGCCTTCATGCCCGGTCCGGCTTCCACGAGTCTCTCCCTCCCCCCTGCCGTTCTTGGAACGGAACCCTATCCGGCGGTCGTTTCCGCCGGTTCAGACGGCGCCCTGCCCGGAACCGCTTTCTTTGTGGAAAGCGCAGGTATCTCCCTTCCGGGAGACCTGGTTCCCCTGGATCCGGGCGTCATTTTGGTTTATCCCCGGGAAGCCTGGCGGGAAGCCCGGTACGAGGTTTTCAGGTGGCCCGCCTTTCCCCGTATCCTCATTTTTGATACCGCCGATTATGCGGTACAGGAACGGCTCTTTAAGCGCCTCGCCTTTTTTGTCGAAAAGCGGGATTTCCGGGGCCGTTTAGTCCCGGATGGGGAACTGACGGGACTGCACGGCTGGAACGCCCACGATTACCGGGACGAAGACCTGGCCCATTTTTTTGAAACCGCCCGGCAGGAGAATTTTCCCCTGCTGGATGAAGAACGGGAGCTTCTGGACATCCTCCTCCGCAACGGCATCGTCATCCGCGCCCCCTCGGGAGAAATCCAAAGCGGCGAAGGGGCGGTCCTGTCTATCTCACAGGAATCGCCGGCCCATCTCCGGTACCGCTTTCTGGTTCACGAAGGGTTCCACGGCATCTTTTTTATGGATGAGGAATTCAGGGAGTTCAGCCGCCGCCGCTGGGAAAATTTGGACGACGATGCCCGGCGGGTTTTCCGTTCCTATCTGGATTTCCAGCGTTATGACCCTGCGGACCCCTATCTTGTCGTAAATGAATTTATGGCCTATTGCCTTCAGCAGCCGGTCTCTCAGGCGGGAGCCTATTTTGGCGAAAACATGCCGCGCCAGATTTTCACCTCTTCCTGGCGCCGTTCCGTTCTTCCCCCGCCGGTAGAATCTCCGGCGGGAGATCGGTCCTGGCCTGCCCTGGCCCGGATTTTTACCCGGGAGGCGGAAGCCTTCTCCGCTTACGTTTTCCGGCGTTGGGGCTATGCCGCCGGACGCATCAGTTTGGTAACCCCTAATCCTTCAAAATAAATTCACTGTAAACGAAGGGCGCCGTTTGGAACGTTGTTCAAAGAGCTGTATGCCCGCGTTAAAGCGCCGTTCGGCGTCCAGGGAAGTCGGCGGTCCGTGGCCGGGCAGGATGATGCAATCCCCCGGCAGGGAGAGGATTTTGCTTCGCAGGGCAGTCATCTGTATCGCCGCCCCGTAGGAACTGGCGGTAGTCCCCACGAGGCCCGCGTTGATGGCATCCCCGGTAAACAGGAGGTTGCCTATCTTAAAGACCGTTGAATCCGAAGAATGGCCGGGCACTGAAATCACCTCAACGCAGAATGGGCCGACGGTAAGGATATCCCCGTCCCGTATCAGGGTTGCCTGTTGGTCCAGGATAAGGGGGTTTACCGCGTAGATTTCGGCGTCATAAATCCGTTTTAGGGTGCGCAGACCCCGGACATGGCTGTAGTGATCATGGGTGAGCAGCACTCCCCGGAGGGTATAATCGTTTTTTTCGATAAAGTTGAGGATATCCTCGTCCATCACCCCCGGATCGATGATGATCGCATCGAGATGCGCCGCATCTCGATGTGCCGCATCCTGATGCGCCGTTCCGCTGTTTGGAGATTCCGGATCGTCGGTCCCCAGGATATAGCAATTATTGAAACTGGGCAGGCAGTAATGGAAAAAGAGCTTCATTCTTCCCCCAGGGTAAATACGGCTTCCGCCGTATTGGAGGATTTGAAAGAGATCCCCTCTTGTTTGGCCTGGACAAAGTAGACCTTTTTGATATTACAGTCTACAAAATCAGAAAACTCCATGTCGGCGTTGATAAACCGGCTGTTATAGAGGTTTGATTTATTGAAGGTACAGTCCCGGATTACCGCGCCCCCGTAATTGAGGTGCAGCATTTCGGACCCCTCAAAGGTACAGTCCCGGATATTCGCCCCCGCAAAAGAAAGGAACTGAAGGTCACTGCTGGAAAAGTCGCAGTTATCAAAATTGGCAAAATCGAAGAAAACCATGCGCATAAACGATTCGGTAAAGAGGCACATGGAGAAGGCCGCCCCTTTAAAATTGCAGCCATAGAATTGGCGGTGGGAAAAATCAACGCTTGAAAAATGCAGGCCCGGCGCATTGAGATCTTTTATGACCGTCCGTTCCGAAATATACCGGGCTATCCGCTCCGCTTCCTTCTCCCTGCTCGCCGCATGGACGGCGCAAAGCTGGGACCCGGTAATAGCCGTCCTGCCGCAGCCTGCCGCGCAGGGAGATAAAATAAACATATAGTAATAATAAAGGAACTATCCGGTCAGGATCAATGATGCC
>JAISOQ010000218.1 GCA_031275515.1 Treponema sp.
TTTCTTGCCAGGCAGGCAGCCGTAATCGGTTACGGTGGAATAACAGAAGTAAGTAATTATACCGGTGTCTCCCGGCAGACCATTACAAACGGCATAAAAGAACTCAATGAAGGCGCCGGCAATTTTACCGACACGAATAGAAGCAGAAGGCCGGGCGGCGGCAGGAAGAACATCAGCGAACAGTACCCTGATATTGTACAAAGAATAACCGGATTACGAGAAGGGCACACGAAAGGCAATCCTGAAAGTTCTTTGCCGTGGACGGGCAAAAGCATACGCAAAGTATTGCGTTATTTGAACTGCGGCAAGCCGCGGGGTATTAAACCAGACTTCCGAATCAACCACGAAGGCGCCGCGAACCGAAGGTTCGTTGTGGTTCAAAATTCTTCAATGTTTTGATAAATTTCAGCCTTTGGAAAGTAAGCGCTGTTACCCTGCGATGCCCTGCAGGGGTATTGCAACAAATGATTTTCTGTGGTAAATTTCTTTATTAGGGTATAATATGGGGGTTTTTGTCTTTGTGAGGAAACCCGGTCTATAGAATGCGCGTGAAACGTTGTTTCATATCCGATTATGCCGCGCGGCCAAAAGGCTGCGTTAATGCGTCAAACAGGAGCTAAAATGCGGGACATTCAGGATTTCGACTCGATAATGATACAGTTGGCTTCACCGGACAAGATCCGGGCATGGTCTTACGGTGAGGTTAAGAAGCCCGAAACCATCAATTACCGGACTTTACGGCCCGAAAAAGACGGCCTTTTCTGTGAGCGGATATTCGGAACCACGAAGGAATGGGAATGCTATTGCGGAAAATTCAAATCCATCCGTTATAAGGGGGTAATCTGCGACCGCTGCGGCGTGGAAGTGACCCACTTTAAGGTTCGCCGCGAACGTATGGGCCATATTGAACTGGCCGCCCCTGTGTCCCATATCTGGTATTACCGTTCCATACCCAGCCGGATGGGCCTGCTCCTGGATCTGTCCATGGCGGCTCTGCGCTCGGTACTCTACTACGAAAAATACGTGGTTATTGAGCCGGGAGACACGGACCTGAAACGTATGCAGCTCCTCACCGAGGAAGAGTTTTACGACGCCCAGGAACGGTACGGGGGCGGCTTTACCGCGGGCATGGGGGCGGAAGCCGTCCGGACCCTGCTGGAGAACCTCAACCTGGATCAGATGGCCCAGGAACTTCGGACCAAAATGATAGAAAAGGGAGCCAAAAGCGATAAACGGCTCCTCAAGCGTATTGAAATCGTCGAGAATTTCAGAAATTCCAGGAACAAGCCCGAATGGATGATACTCGACGTAATACCGGTTATTCCCCCGGAACTGCGGCCCATGGTTCAGCTTGACGGCGGCCGTTTTGCCACTTCGGACCTGAACGACCTCTACCGCCGGGTGATCAACCGGAACAATCGGCTCAAGCGGCTGCAAACCCTCAACGCCCCGGACATCATCATCAGGAACGAAAAGCGTATGCTCCAGGAGGCCGTTGACGCCCTGTTTGACAATTCCAAGAAAAAACGGGTGGTAAAGGGTGCCTCAAACCGGCCCCTCAAGTCCATCAGCGACATGCTCAAGGGAAAGCAGGGGCGTTTCCGGCAGAATCTGCTTGGAAAGCGGGTAGACTATTCGGGACGCTCGGTTATCACCGTAGGGCCGGATCTCAAGATATGGCAGTGCGGGCTTCCCACCAAGATGGCCCTGGAACTTTTCAAGCCCTTCATCATGAAGAAGCTGGTTGACAAGGATGTGGTCTACAACATAAAGAAGGCCAAGATGCTGGTGGAAGCCGAAACCCCCGAGGTTTTCGCCATACTGGACGAGGTGGTAAAGGAACATCCGGTACTCCTCAACCGGGCGCCCACCCTGCACCGGCTGGGTATCCAGGCCTTTGAGCCGGTTCTTGTCGGGGGAAAGGCGATCAGGCTGCATCCCCTGGTATGCCACGCGTTTAACGCGGACTTTGACGGGGATCAGATGGCGGTCCACGTCCCGCTGACCCAGGCGGCCCAGATGGAATGCTGGACCCTGATGCTCTCCGCCCGGAATCTGCTCAACCCGGCCAACGGCAAGACCATCGTCTTCCCCTCCCAGGACATGGTGCTGGGTATTAACTTCCTGACCCGGATCAAGCCCAACGCCAAAGGTACGGGCCGCCGCTACTCCACTACCGAGGAGATCCTCATGGCGGTGGAAACGAAGTCCCTGGACTGGGAGGCCCAAATCAAGGTAAAACCGACCAAACTGCCCATCTGGGGGAAGGTGGGAGTGGAAGTCAAACCGGGACCGGACGGGCTTATCGAAACTTCGGCGGGGCGGCTTGTGTTCAACGAGGAAATGCCGCCGGAGATTCCCTTTATCAATTATGAACTTAAGGACAAGGAACTGCGCGCCCTTATTGAGAATGTCTTTACCGGCAAAGGTTCCTGGACTACGGTTTGTATGCTGGACGCTATCAAGGCTACCGGATACAAATACGCCACGATCTTCGGCGCCACCATCGGGGTGGACGACATCATAGTGCCCAAGGAAAAGCCCGAGATGATCGAAAAGGCCAATAAGGCGGTGGAGGAAATCCAGCGGCATTGGCGCCAGGGAATCATAACCCAGGAAGAACGGTACAACCGGGTGGTAGAGGTATGGACCAAGGCCAACGAGGATCTTACCAATATCATGATGAAGACCCTGGAAGCCGACAGAGACGGCTTCAATTCAATTTATATGATGGCCAATTCCGGCGCCCGGGGAAGCCGTAACCAGATCCGCCAGCTGGCGGGGATGCGGGGCCTTATGAACAAGCCCTCCGGGGATATTATTGAGCTGCCCATCCGTTCCAACTTCATGGAGGGGCTTTCGGTCATCGAGTTCTTTATCTCCACCAACGGCGCCCGCAAGGGACTGGCCGATACGGCGCTTAAAACGGCCGAGGCGGGCTACCTGACCCGGCGGCTCGTGGATATAGCCCAGGACGTGGTGGTAAACGAAAACGACTGCGGAACCATCAACGGAATCTCGTACTCGGCAATCAAAGACGGCGAGGACATTGTGGAGCCGCTTTCCGACCGCATTGTAGGCCGTTACACCCTGGAGCGGGTAAAGCACCCGATTACCGGGGAACTTATCGTTGACGTGAACGAGGAGATCACCAAGGAAATCGCGGAAGTTATCGAGAAGGCCGGAGTAGAAGCGGTACGCATACGGACAGTGCTGACCTGCGAGGCCAAGCACGGGGTTTGCCGCAAATGTTACGGCCGTAATCTTGCCACCAACCGTTCCGTGGATATTGGGGAAGCGGTCGGTACAATTGCGGCCCAGTCAATCGGCCAGCCCGGTACGCAGCTTACCATGCGTACATTCCATATCGGCGGCGCCGCCACCAAGGTAAGCGAGGAAAACAGGACTTTCTTCAAATACCCGGTCTATATCAAGGATGTGGAAGGAACCCACGTGGAACTGGAGGACGGCCGCTGGCTTTTCACCAGAAGGGGCCACGCGGTAGTAAACAAGGTACTCAAGGAATTCAGACTCGATCCCAAAGACGAACTTCTGGTTGTCGAAGGCCAGCGGGTTACCCGGGACACGCCGGTTATCAAACGCGGAAGCAAGGAGGTTAAGTCCTCCGAAATCGCCTATACCATGATATTAGGCGAGGGAAAGGGGCGGACCCTGTACCTTATCGGACAGGATCAGAAGATCGAGATCCGCAATGGTTCCGAGTTTGTGGCAAAGAAGGGAGACGTAGTCGGCATAGACAAAACCGTAGCTACCTTTGACCCCTTCTCGGACCCAATCATCGCCGAAGTTTCCGGAATAGTAAAGTACGAAGATATTATCCCCGGTACCACGCTGAAAGAGGAAATCGACGAGGAAACCGGCAATATTGAAAAGCGGATCAGCGAATTCCAGCTTGAAAGCAAACAGCCCCGTATCTTCATCGTGGATGACACGGGCAAAGAGATCGCCTCCTACTTCCTCCCCGGGGGCGCCTATATTCAGGTTGATGAGGACGAAAAGATCAACGCCGGACGTACCATCGCGAAGACCCTGAAAGAGTCGGCCAAGGCCATGGACATTACCAGCGGCCTGCCCCGGGTAAGCGAGCTTTTCGAAGCCCGCAAGCCCAAAAGCCCCGCAGTGCTGGCCCAGGTGGCGGGAATCGTGTACTTTAAGGGCATTGTAAAGGGCAAGCGGGTAGTTGTTGTGCAGGATGCCCTGGGCAAGGAATTTAAGCACCTTATCCCCATGACCAAGCGGCTTCTGGTACGCGACGGCGACTCGGTCGAAGCCGGAGAGGCGCTCTGTTCCGGCGCGATCAACCCGCACGACATACTGCACATCCTCGGCGAGGCTACCCTGCAGCGCTACCTGATGGATGAGATTCAGCAGGTGTACCGGCTTCAGGGCGTTACCATTAACGACAAGCACATCGGCGTTATCATCCGCCAGATGATGCGGAAGGTGGAGATTGTGGCGGTGGGGGATACCAGGTTCATCTACGGCCAGATGGTGGACAAATATCGGTTCCATGAGGAAAACAACCGGGTTATCAACGAGGGCGGTCAGCCGGCGGTAGCGCGGCCCATGTTCCAGGGGATCACCAAGGCCAGCCTCAACATCGATTCCTTCCTTTCGGCGGCAAGTTTCCAGGAAACTACCCGGGTGCTTACCAACGCCGCAATCGCCGGAAGCACCGATTCCCTGCACGGCCTCAAGGAGAACATCATCATCGGGCACCCCATCCCGGCGGGTACCGGCATGAAACGTTACCGGCAGGTAAAGCTTTTTGACGAGGACAGCCAGGACCTTGACCAATATATGGACGAGATTCTGGAGAAACGCCGGCTTGAAAAAATTGCCGAACCCGTTACCGAAGAAGACTTCAATGTGGAAGAACCGGAACCGGAGGTGGAAGCCGAAGAATAGGGAATCCATGCCCTGCGTCCAATCAGGTTGCTGATTAGACTAAAACTCGTGATATAGGTGAGCCTGCTCCAAAACCAATTGACTGTGCGTTAAACGTGTACGGTGCGAACCTCCGGTTCGATGGAACAGCCTCAGGTAATTAGGGAAGAAGAAAAAGATATGAATGCGTTCAAACCCTTTGGCCGGCGGCTTGAGGAGCGGCTTAACGGGGTACGGGAGCGCCTTATGGAATGTCTGCGGGGGGAATGTCCCTGCGACTGGCTGATACAGGGCGGGGCCGTGTTAAATATCTTTTCCGGGGCCGTTGAAGCGGCTGATGTCTGGCTCTGTGATGGTTTTATCGTCTATGTGGGGAGTCAGGATACCCCGGAAGAGCAGATCCCCTTTGTCCAACCCATGACTGCGAAGCAAGTCTTCGATGCCCGGGGTATGCTCATTCTGCCGGGCTTTGCGGACGCCCATGTGCATGTGGAGAGCACCATGCTCACCCCCTGGCATTTGGGGCGGGTCCTGGCCCTGACCGGTACCACTACGATTATCACGGATCCTCACGAAATGGTGAATGTGGCGGGCGAAGAGGGCCTGCGGTATATGCTGGACAATGCTGAGTTTTCCCCGGTCCGGCAGATAGTCCTGGTCCCCTCCTGCGTGCCCGCCGCTCCGGGACTGGAACACTCCGGCGCAGACTGGACTGCCGGGGAAATTGGGGCGGTCCTTGATTGGGATCACCCCCGGATCAGCGGATTGGCGGAAATGATGAGTTATACGGATGTGATCCACTCCGGTGAGCGTGCGGCCGCCATTGTGAAAGCCGCCCTGGATCGGGGCGCTTTTGTCCAGGGCCACTGTTTTGGTCTTCGGGGGCGTACCCTGGCGGCATACATCCTGGCGGGGGTGGAGAGCAACCACGAAAGTTTGTCCGGCGCGGATGTTAAGGCCGCCGCCGCTATGGGCCTCCATGTGGATATGCGGCTTACCAGTTCCCTGGTTGCAAACCAGGTGAGTGATTTGGCGGGCGGCCTTCGGGGGAGCAGGTATCTTGACGGGATTGCCGCCTGTACGGACGATGTGCATATACGGGACATCCTCAAGACCGGGCACCTCAACGCAACTGTGCGGACTCTGATAGATGAAGGTATCGCCCCGGTTGACGCTGTACGAGTCGCCTCCCTTAATGTGTGGCGTAACTTTGGGGTCCGTCATGCCGGCGCTGTCGCTCCCTCGTTCCTGGGGGATCTGCAGCTGCTGAGCCGGGGGAGCCATGACTATGACTGCCTGGGCCAGTTGCCCCGGGCGGTTTTTGTGGACGGCCGGCTCATTGTACGGGAAGGGCGCTTGCTTGCTGATCCGGCTGCCGTTTCGCCGCCTGCCAAAACAGCGGCCTTTGAAAGCCGGAACACCGTCAAAATGCATACGGTTTCGGCGGAACAATTCCTGGTTAAACCACCCCGGACGGCTGCCGCTGATGCGGGGGTAACCCTCCGTACTATCAACCATTCCGGCTCATCGGTGATAAACGCCCCGGGTCAAAGGAAGCTGCCCCTGAAAGACGGCGCGGTCTCCCTTGCCGGTTCGGAGGACTTGGCCTGGATCATGGTCTTTAACCGCTATGGCCAAGCCGCCGCCGGTACCGGGCTGCTCCAGGGCTATCCTCTCAAACAGGGAGCAGTGGCGTCCACCATCTCCCATGACAGCCATAATCTTACGGTGATCTTCCGCAACCCTGACGCAGCCGCTCTGGCGGTAAACAGTCTCATCAATGCGGGGGGCGGCATTGTCTATGTTGACGGAGATATGCATCTGAGCCTGCTGCCCCTTCCGGTTGGAGGCCTTATGTCCGCGGCGGAGCCTGAGCAAACGGCGGATCTTCTTGCCCGGCTGGAAAAGGCCTATCAGGATGCTAACGGAAAGGACGTCAATATTATGCAGATAGTTGTAATGGCGCTCCCGGTGGTACCTGCCCTGCGGGTGTCCGATATGGGCATTGTCGATGTGCTTGCCCAAAAAATCATCCCCCTCTTTATCGGGGAATAGTCATAAGACTGTACAAATAAAGCGATACGGTATAATTATGGAATATAAAAAGAACGCGTTGCTTTGCCTGGAGAAACGCAGGAACTGGATATATTCTCTGGGGGAATCCCTCTTCGCCTGCCCGGAACTGGGATTCAAAGAGTACAAAACCAACAGAATAATCTGCGCCGCCCTGGAGGAGCTGGAGATACCCTTTCAAAACGATGTGGCCCTGACGGGAATCCGGGCCACTCTTGGATCCGGGTCCTACCACATAGCTCTGGTTACCGATATGGACGCCGTGGATGTGGGCGGGCGGCCCTTTCACTCCTGCGGCCACAGTATTCAATCCGCGGTGATGCTGGGGGTACTGGCGGCGCTTAAGGAAACGGGGATTGTCGATGAGCTGGGGGGAAAGGTCAGTTTCATCGCAGCCCCGGCGGAAGAGTACATTGATTTGGATTACCGTTTAGGCCTGATTCGGGAGGGAAAGATCCGCTACCCCTCGGGAAAGCAGAACATGATTTACTGTGGATTGTTCGATTCTGTGGATTGCGGGATATCCGTCCATGTTTCGGGAGATGAGAAATACCGTTTTGACGTGGGATCTACCCTGACGGGGTTCACCATAAAAAAAGTTACTTTCCACGGCAGGGCCGCCCATTCGGGGGCGGCGCCCCATTTGGGAAAGAACGCCCTCCATGGGGCGGTTCTCAGCATGGACGCCCTGGCGTTTTTAGCCGCCCGGTTTGCCCCGGAAGCGGGGGTCCGCATTCATCCGGTTATTAAAGACAGCGGCATGTCCATGAACGTAATCCCCGAGACGGTAATCCTGGAGAGCTATGTCCGGGCCAATACCCGGGAAGCCATGTTTGAAGCCCGGGAACGTTTTGACGCCTGTGTCCGCCACTGCGCCGAAGCCCTGGACTTGACAGCCTCCGTGGAAACCCGGAGCGGTTATCTCCCCCTGTGCCAGTCCGAAACGCTCTGCGGCGCGGTGTACCGCAATATGCTTGAAATCTGTAGCGGCGAATCTATCGCCGGGCATGTAGCTTCGGGCGCTTCCGGCGATATGGGGGATCTGGGCTTTCTTATCCCCTGCGTCCAGTTCGGTTTTTCCGGGATTCAGGGCAGGATACACAGCGACAGTTTTACTATCGCCGATCCTGAGCATGTGTATATGGATACCGCCCGGGTTGCCCTAAAGACGGTCATAGATATTCTTGCGGACCCGCAGCTGCGGGTGCGGAACGGGGAATACGAAAAAGACAAGGCCTTTTATATTAATGAATGGCTTTCAGGGGAGGGATCATGACAGAAGAAATCCTCCGGGTGGAGAATCTGACAAAAATATATCCCGGCGGGATACTGGCAAACTTTGAGCTTAACTTCGCCGTAAACAAGGGAGAGATCCACGCCCTGGTGGGAGAGAACGGCGCGGGGAAATCCACCCTGATGAAGTGCCTTTTCGGTATCGAAGATATTACCAGCGGCGCCATGTATCTTGACGGCAGGGCCGTACATTTTACTTCAAGCCAGGACGCCATTGCCCGCGGCATCGGCATGGTGCAGCAAAACATGATGCTGGTCCCCTCCCTCACGGTGGCGGAGAACCTCGTGCTGGGGGCCGAACACCGCAGGGGCCTCTTTATTGACCGGCAGCGCTGCATCGACGACACAAATGCTGTTTCTGCAAAATACAACCTGCCGGTGGACGCGGAAAAACGGGTACGGGATATTTCGGTGGGGATGAAGCAGAAACTGGAAATCCTTAAAACCATGTACCGGGGAGCGAGGATCATCATCCTGGATGAACCTACGGCAGTGCTTGCCCCCCAGGACACGGATGAGCTTTTCCAGCAACTCCTGAATCTCAAGGAACAGGGATACACCATTATCTTCATCTCCCATAAACTGGGAGAAGTAAAATACCTCTGTGACCGTCTTACGGTGCTTAAGGCCGGCAAGACTGTGGGGACCTTTACGGTGAGTGACATTACGGTAGAGGAAATTTCCCGGCGTATGGTAGGCCGGGACATAAAAATAGCCTACAAGAAAAAGACGGGCAGTTTCGGTGAAAAAGTTTTACAGGTTTCCGGGCTCACCTATACCGATAAATTTGGCTCGCAAAAACTCAAGGGCGTTTCCTTTTCCCTCAGAAGAGGGGAGATCCTGGGAATAGCGGGCATTGAAGGGAACGGCCAGTTGGAACTGATGAATATCATGACCGGCAACCTCAGGGCGGATTCGGGGAAGGCGCTTTACGGAAACACGGATATTTTAAAGGAGGGGATCGGCAGGATCCGGGAGAGCGGCATTGCCCATATTCCCGAAGACCGGGCTTACAACGGCAGCGCGCCGGATATGAATGTCCGGGACAACCTGACGGCAACCTGCCTGAAACAGTTTACCAATATGCTGGGGCTGCTCCGGCAGGGCAGCATGGAAGAGTACTGCGGAAAGTGTGTAAAGGATTATCAGATTATGCTTTCCTCCCTGGACGCGCCGATCCGCAGTCTTTCGGGGGGGAACATTCAGAAGGTTGTTGTGGCCCGGGAATTTTCCGGAACCGCTTCCGTGATCATGCTGAATCAGCCCACCCGGGGAGTTGATGTAGGGGCTATGGAATTTATTCACAATAAAATTTTGGAGATGCGGGAACTGGGCAAATCCATGATCCTGGTTAGTTCGGATCTTACGGAGCTCAAAGCCTTAAGTGACCGGATAGTTGTTTTATTTCAGGGCCGGATAGCAGGGCTTATTGATGATGTGCCCGCCGCTTCGGAAGAAGATCTGGGCCTGTATATGCTGGGACTCAAGACCGATCCGGAAGACAGGCTTGCGTTGGCGTAATTTCCTTTAGGGCGATTAAGGGGCGGTATGAAAAAAGCGTTGGGAATTGACTGGTACAATATAATCCGGGTGACATCTGCCATAGCGCTGGCCTTTGGCATTGCTACGGTGATCATCATCATCGTGGTCAAAGACCCCGCGGCGGCACTGCGGAATTTTTTCTTTGGGGCCTTTAGTACCAGGCGGAATTTTTCCAAAACCATTGAGGATACGATCCCCCTGGTGTTCTGCGGCCTGGCCCTGAATGTGATGCATAAGAGCGGCCTCTTCTCCATGTCTGCGGACAGCTCCTTTTATCTGGCGGGGGTGTCCGCGGCAATCCTGGCTATTGGGTTTCCCGCGCCGGGGATTGTCCACCAGACCGTAATACTGCTCCTGGGGCTGATAATCGGCGGGCTCATCAGCCTTATTCCGGTACTCTGTAAGCGCTGCACCGGCGCCCATGAGCTGGTAATATCCCTGATGATGAACTATATCACCTACAACTTCGGTTACTGGCTTATCCGCCGCAGTTTCATCGACAAAACCAACGGTTCCTTTTCGGTACGGTTTCTGCCGACCGCGTCTCTGGGCAAGATGTTTTCAGGCACTAATATCCATTACGGGCTGGTGATCATGATCCTGACGGTGATCTTTATGTGGTTTGTGATGGACCGCTCCCGGTTCGGCAAGGAGTTGAAGATCACCGGTTCCAACCCCAACTTTGCCCGTTATGCGGGAATCCCTGTGGCGGGGGTTATCATTTTTTCCCAATTCGCCGGGGGCGCTTTGGCGGGGCTCGGCGGCGCGGTTACCATGATCGGTGTGTTTGTCCGTTTCCAGTGGATACTGCCTCAGAACTATGTGTGGGACGGCATTCTGATAAACCTGCTGGCGGGAACCCGGCCCCTGTTTATTCCCCTGTCGGCATTTTTCATTTCCTATATCCGGGTGGGGGCCAACGTGATGTCCCGGGCGGGAGACGTGGACGCTGAATTGGTGTCTATTATTCAGGGCATCATCATCATGCTCATCGCCTCTGAGCGCTTCCTCTACCGCATGCGAAAGCGCAAGGAAGAACGGGAAGCCCTGCAGCACCATGCTTCGGCCGCTGGGGAAGGGAGGTAGGGCAATGGATTTTCTGCTCAACCTTGAATTTTGGTTTACCGTTCTGCGCTGTACCACACCGGTACTGTTCGCTACTACCGCCGCCCTGATTGCCAGCACCGCCGGGGTGCTCAACTTAAGCCTTGAAGGCAGTATGACCATCGCGGCCCTCTTCGGCGTTATCGGCGGCGGTTATTCCGGCAGCCTCCTCGTGGGAATGCTCTGCGGCATGGCGGCGGGGATACTCCTCACCCTCACCCTGGCCTATTGCGTGCTCCGCTTAAAGGCTAACGCCATTATCGCCGGGGTCGCCCTGAATCTTGCCTCGGTAGGAGGAGCAGTGTTTCTGCTCTATACTATCACTGGGGATAAGAACGCCAGTAACTCTATCAGGTCTTTGGTGTATCCCAGTCTGCATATCCCCCTTATACAGGATATTCCCCTGGCGGGCAGGATCATTTCAGGGCATAATATCCTGACCTATTTTTCCTTTGTTGCGGCCATCATCATTTTTATCATGCTCAGACGGACCCGCTTCGGCATCAAGATTCGTTCCGTGGGGGAAATGCCCGCCGCCGCTGAATCGGTGGGCATCCGGGTTACCAGGGTACGGTACCAGGCTCTGTTTTTAAGCGGCCTTCTTGCGTCCTTTGGCGGCATGTACCTTTCCATGGGTTACGTAAAGCGCTTTACCTCCGGCATGGTGGCGGGCCGGGGCTACATCGCCCTGGCGACTAACGCCATGGCCGCGGGTAATCCCCTGATGGGCATACTCAGTTCCGGGCTTTACGGTTTCGGTAACGCCCTTTCAATTTATCTGCAAAACCGGAATGTAGACGCCTACCTGATAAACATGGTACCCTACGGTTTTATTATTATCTTTTATCTTATTTTTAGTTTTGTCCAGAAACGGAAGGAGAAAACCTGACCTTGTGTACGAACAATATGCGCCTCCGGAACCGGTGGCGCTGTTGAATAAATTTTTTCAGGAGGAATGACGATGAAGATGTTAAAAAAAAGCCTGATCCCGGCAGTGTTGCTGTGCCTTGCAGTATTCCTGGCGGCCTGTGGGGGCGGCAAAAAAGCTGAATCCGCCCCCGCGTCAGGCAGTACCAGCGGTACTGCCGGGGCCGAGAAGATGAAGGTGATACTCTGTATTGGCCGGCGGAACGATCTGTCTTTTCAGCAATCGGCCTATGAAGGACTGCTTCGGGTTGGCAGCGAACTTTCCCGGTACTACGATGTGGAGCTTCGGGAAATGGGGGACGACACCACTATCTGGGAAAGCGCTTTCTATGAAGCCGCCGACAGCGGCGCTGATTTTATCGTGGGTACGGGTTTCCAGAACAAGATAACCTTTGAAACCGTCCCCCTTGAATATCCGGATACCAAGTTTATCCTCTTTGATCAGGATGTGGATTATTCCAAGGGCAACCTTTCCAATGTACTAGGCGTACTCTTTGACGCCAACGAATCGGGTTTCCTCGCGGGGGCGGTAGCGTCCTACTACACGGTTTCCGATTTTGCCGCGAACAAAGACAAGATCGTGGGTTTTGTGGGGGCCATCAATGCGGTGACCATCAACAACTTCCTGGTCGGTTACGCCGAAGGGGTTCACTATGTGGACCCGGCGGTTAAGATAAAGACCGCCTATATCGGCGACTTTGTGGATACCGCCAAGGCCAAGGATCTGACCATTGCCCAAATGTCCGAGGGCGCGGATATTATCTTCCAGGTAGCCGGGGGCGCCGGCAACGGCATTATCGAAGCGGCTTCCGAAAAGAAAGGCGTCATGGCTATCGGTGTCGACTCGGATCAGTATATAACCCTGGCGGGAACGGATCTGCAGAAGGCGGTAATCACTTCAAGCCTTAAGCGGCTGGACAACACCCTGTTCAAAATCTTAAGCGATTACGCCAGGGATCCCAAGAGTGTTCCCTTTGGCAGCACCGCTACCTACGGCCTTAAGGATGATGCGGTAGGGATTGTGTTCAACGAGAACCTCTCCGCCAATCTTCCGTCGAAGGATGTGGAAAGCGTCAAGGCCATGGTTGGCAAGATCCAGTCAGGCGAAATCAGGGTAAGCCAGGCAGGTAAACTTACCGCCGATGAAATCAATGCCATTGTAAACAAATAATCTTTCACCGGACGGGGAACGGAGACGTTCCCTGCTTTTTTTATAGGAGCCTGTTATGTCAACGCCTCACAATTCGGCGGAAAAAGGTCAAATCGCAAAAACAGTGTTAATGCCCGGAGATCCCCTGCGGGCAAAATTCATCGCCGAAACCTATCTGGAAAAACCGGTGGAATTCAACCATGTCCGGGGCATGCTCGGTTATACCGGAACCTGCAAGGGAAAACCCGTTTCGGTGATGGGCAGCGGTATGGGTATGCCCTCCATCGGAATCTATTCCTATGAACTTTTTAAATTTTTCGACGTAGAAAACATTATACGCATAGGTTCCGCCGGCGGCTATGCGGAAACCTTAAAGCTTTACGATGTGCTGCTGGTGAACGAGTCGTACAGCGAATCTTCCTATGCCCTTTATCAGAACGGTTTTGAAGGCCATATTGTTAAAGCCGGCGAGACCCTCTGCGCTAAACTGCGGGACAGTGCGAAGAAGTTGAACTTCCCGCTGGTGGAAGGCCGTATCCACTCCAGCGATGTTTTCTACCGGGAAAATTTTGGTTCAATTCCCTATTGGCAAAAAGTAAGGGATGAACAGAACTGTCTTGCTGTTGAAATGGAAAGTTTTGCCCTGTTCCACAATGCCCGTGTTACCGGAAAAAACGCAGCTTGTCTGTTAACCATCTCGGACGTGATTACCACTATGCAGGTGACATCAGCGGAAGAGCGGGAAAAACGCTTTACCAATATGATGGAGATAGCCCTGGGTATACTGTAAGCCGGCTGTGGGGAAGAACTGCGGCGGTTTGTAGGCGGGACAGGGGATAGTGAATTCGCTGTTTACGGTAAGGCCATATATGGATTACTATTGAAGTAAAAGGAGTTTAGTAGATTAGTCCTTCTCCAGGCATCCAATGATATCTATAACGGTTACCATTTACAGCTAAACCAACAATGGCGAGATCCTCGCTGACCTCTTGAAGTAAAATTTTGATATCCGGTTTTGTAGAACTTGCTTGATATGGTACTATCACCGTTCCGTAAAAGCGGTAAGGCATTGCCAAAAAATAACTTGACATATATAATCATTTGAATTATGCTCTAAGTATGAGTGCAAGAAATAAAGGCAGAAATAGATACAGGGAAATATATCACCGGGCTAAAAATAACCGATGATGAGTTTATGAAAATAAAATTAAAAGCCTCTGCATTTCATGGTGATTGGAATTATTCCATATCGCCTGCATTTGATTGATTCGGTCATATTATTTTTCTGCACGGCCT
>JAISOQ010000062.1 GCA_031275515.1 Treponema sp.
TAATCGGCGATCACCACCGTGCCGTGGGGCGCTCCCCGGGCGGCGCAAATGCGGGACTCGTCCATAGTGCTGGATAGGGTTTCGTGATAATACAGCGGGGCATTCCAGGGGTTCAAAACTGATGAAAAACTCATAGTTGATAATAAAGTACCATAATTCATAAAAAAATACCTGCACAACGCCTTTAGGAAAAGTTTTTTTTTAGAAGAGTATAAAAAATCAAATATTTTTAATAGTATTTTTTTTCGATTAACAGGTTTAAATTACAATCTTTTCGCAATATAAAATTCTTTCAAATGAAACATTTAGCGGATTTTTTCTCTTTGTCGAACTCACATAGAAGGGTCAATGCATATAGATTTATATTTCTTTATGTGATATGGAATTAGCCGTTCAGGTTGTTTTGTCCATCGTTTCGTCTTCACCAAATCCACTGAAACGGCTAAACAGGTGGAAACCGATTCAAATATCCTTAGCCATAATGATTTTGTGCTTGCGCTGGTCCTTGGGAAAAATGAAAACACGCCAGATGACGCTCCGCAGGACATAGGCGAAGGACCAGCGTACGGTTTTGCAGTACTCCCGAGGTTCCACAAACATGTCGCCCGCAAGTTTTTTGGCGGGTTTTAGGCACTGGCTTCGTCCCGGTATCCCCCAATCATTATTTTTCGATCACAGCGTCCGGCGGAACTCATCGCTATCCTATCCCCTGTCCGTCAGTAGTTGCTTTCCGGACAGCTTTTGTCTTCCTCGTCCGGCAGCATGACCTTGGCGTAGACTTTGCCCGTATCCCCCTCCTTCATCCCAACCGCCGGCGTTTTAGTTGTCTCCTTTCCCCGCAAAACTTCTCACAGGATTCATGACAGACAAAAATCTCTCTGAGCATGGGATTAGGGGCGCAAACAAAATCCACTCATCTCGTTTTTTTTCATATTTTGACCATCCTACTCTTGACTTAAAGGCAACGTCAACATTTACAATTCGGACCCGAAAGATAATATTTTGGTATTTTTTCAATCTTTATGGAGGAAATCATGTCGTCTAAGGTTTATTTTTCCAATATGGCCTACTCCGCTTACGAGGCGGACCAGACACTGCCGCGAAAAATGGGACGTCAACTTGAATTGAGCGGTCTGGGAGACAAGGTAAAGGACAAAAGCGTGGCCATCAAGATCCATGTAGGCTCGGAAATCGGTTATTCCACCATCCCGCCTGTCTTTATGCGCATCCTCGCCGCCTTTGTGAAGGAACACGGAGGAAAATGCTTTTTTGTGGATCATTACATCGCCTCCCGGCATCCCGAACACCGGGGCTATACTCAGGAAAGCCTGGGAGCTCCCGTCCTGGAAGCTGCGGGTCACCTGGGTAAGTACCTGTACACCAAAGAGGTGGACCACAAGGGATTTAAGCACGTGGACATAGCCGGACTTGTGTACGATGCGGACTTTCTCATCAATTTTTCCCATGTAAAAGGCCACGGCTGCTGCGCCTACGGCGGCGCGGTGAAGAACATCGCTATGGGCTGCGTCAGCGACCGTACCCGCCGGGAACAGCATGGCCTTGAAGGGGGCCTTACCTGGGACGAGGCCAAATGCGTACACTGCGACGCCTGTGTGGAAGCCTGTAATCACAAGGCCAATTCTTTCGACAAGAATGGAAAATACAGTATAAATTTTCATAACTGTACGTTGTGCCAGCACTGCTACAAGGTCTGTCCCACCGGGGCCATCAGCCTGACGGATTCAAGCTATCACGACTTCCAGAAGGGCCTGGCTATTTGTACCAAAACGGTTCTCGATACCTTTGAGCCGGGGAACGTGTTCTACATAAACCTTCTCATCCAGATTACGGCGATGTGCGACTGCTGGGGCATGACCACTCCTTCCCTGGTTCCGGACATAGGGATCATGTCTTCCTGGGACATTGCGGCCATAGAGACCGCCAGTCTGGACCAGATCAAGTACGAAAAATTGAACCCCGAAGGCGTTCCGGAGGGAATTGCCCTGGGCGATCACGGCCACCTCTTTGAGCGTCTCCACGGGAAGGACCCCTATTCCCAGATCCGGTTCCTGGAAGAACTGGATCTGGGTAAAGGAGAGTATTCCCTGGAAATGGTAAAATAGACGATGCACGGCAAGGGCGGGATAACGGCTTTTAGCCTCCGGTTATCCCGGTCCTTCATCAATGGAAATCCCCCCATCGTTTGCCGATTTCAACGCTTACCCTGAGGGGCGCCTTGAGCTTAACCGCGTTCTCCATTACCTCCCGGACCAGCTTTGCCGTAGCGGGAGCATCCTGTTGGGGACACTCCAGGATAAGTTCATCATGGACCTGGAGGAGGAGTTTTGCGGGGCTTTGCTGGTCTGTAAGGGCCTGGTCCAGCTTGAGCATGGCGATCTTTACAATATCCGCCGCGGAACCCTGAATGGGGGTGTTGACCGCTACCCGTTCGGCGGCGTTTTTTTCGGTTCTGTTCCGGGAATTGATGGCTTGGATGTAGCGGCGGCGGCCAAAAATCGTTGAGGCGTAGCCGGTTTCTTCGGTTTTCCTGATAAGGCTGTCGATATACCGGCGTATCCCCGAATAAGTCTTGAAGTAGGCGTCGATGAAGGAGGCCGCCTCGGTACGGCGTATGCCCAATTCATTGGCAAGCCGGAAGGCGCTCATCCCGTACATAACCCCGAAGTTGATGACCTTTGCGATACGCCGCTGATCCGGCTTTACCTCCCCCTCGGGTATCCCGAAAATCAGGGCCGCAGTCCTGGCGTGCACATCCTTCCCTTCCCGGAAGGCGGCGATGAGGTTCTCATCTTCCGAAAGATGGGTCAAGATCACCAGTTCTATTTGGCTGTAATCGGCGGAAATAAGGACCTGTCCGGGCGCGGCGATGAAGGCTTCCCGAATACGGCGGCCTTCTTCGTCCCGGACAGGGATGTTTTGCAGGTTGGGTTCCCGGCTGGAAAGGCGGCCCGTGGCAGTACCGCTCTGGATGAAGTTGGTGTGGAGACGATTCTCCCCGTCCGCCAGTTTGGGAAGGGTGTCCACATAGGTGGACTTGAGTTTTGCCAGGATGCGGTGGCGCAGGATCAGGGCCGGCACCGGATCCTCCCGGGCCAGCTCTTCCAGGACCGCCATGTCGGTGGAGTAACCCGTCTTGGTCTTCTTGCCCGGGGTAAGACGCCTTTCGGTGAAAAGCACCTCCTGAAGCTGTTTAGGGGAACCCAGGTTGAATTCGTGGCCCACTGTTTTGTAAGTCCTATCTTCTATATCCTCCAATTCCTTTGCAAGCTCGATTCCGTAGTCCCAGAGGACCTGCTTTTCTATCATGATCCCCGCCCCTTCCATTTCCGCCAGGATGGGAAGAAGGGGCATTTCCATGTCCGTAAAGAGCCCGGTTGAGCCGGCTTTTTGGAGCCGCCCTTCCAGGCGCCGCATCATCCTCAAAGTAAGGTCCGCATCTTCCCCGGAATAGCGGGTGGCCGTCTCCAGGTCCACGTCGGCAAAGGTGCTTCCCTTGGGAACTATATCGTTGTAGGCAACAGGGGTATACCCAAAGTGAAAGGCCGCCAGGGAGTCCAGGGAGTAGTTGTTCCGCTCCGGGTCGTCAAGCCAAGCGGCAACCATGGTATCCCATATCTTGCAGGTCCACCGGGGTATGCCCCAGCCTCGGGAGACCTTGTAATCGTATTTGGCGTTGTGAGCGACAATGGTCATGGCGGGGTCCGCAAAGATGGCCCCCAGGACCTCCCGCACTCTGGCGGGATCGACAAAGGGGGATCGTTCTTCAAAGAGGTCCTTCGCGTCAGCTCCTTCGGCTTTCTTGCACAAGTGGCCCGCCAGGGGTACGTAGACGGCTTCCCGGGGCTGTAGCGCCAAAGAGACGCCTATGGGGTGGGCGTTCCAGGCGTCCAGGGAATCGGTTTCAAAGTCCAGGGCCAGTATCTTCCGCTTCCGCGCCAGATCGAGGATATTTTCCAGCTCTTTAAAGTCCAAAACGGTCCGGTACACGCCCTCCCCCAAAAGCGCCGGATCCGGCGGGGTCCGGTCCGGTCCGGCTATTCCCGCGCCGCCGGCTTCGCCCGTATCCGGGCTGGTCCCGGCAGATCCGTCCGCATCGCCGGAGGCGGAAGTTCCGGCTTTTCCTGCCTGGGGGTCCAGGGCAAAAGCGCTCTGGCGTATGCCCTCCCTAAGAAGGATCTGCGCGCCCGCCTGCCGGTCCAGGTTTTCTACGGAAAGTTCGTCTATGCTCTTAACAGGCAGAGGGACCTGGTATTCCAGGGCAATGAGGGTCCGGGAAAAAAAGGCGTTTTCCCTGCCTTCCGCGAGCTTTTTTCCCATAGCGCCTTCGATTCCAGCTATATTATTGTAAATTTCATCGAGAGAACCGTAACGGGCGATGAGCTTAACCGCGGTTTTTTCGCCCACGCCCTTGACTCCCGGAACATTGTCGGAACTGTCCCCCGTAAGGGAGAGGAGGTCCAGTACCTGATGCGGAGCTACTCCCCATTCGGCCTTGACCTCATTGGGGCCTATAAGGTCATAGGGAAGGCCCCCGGCTCCCTTTCCATCGGATACTGTCTTGGATGGCCGCAGTTCCCAGACGCCCTTCCCCACGAGCTGGAGCAGATCTTTGTCCGAAGAGAGGATATAGCACGGACGGCCCTCTTCCTGGCAGCGGCTTACCAGGGTAGCGATAATATCGTCCGCCTCGTAGCCTTCGGCTTGCAGCACCGGGATTCCCAGGGCGCGGAGGGTTTCTTCCACCAGGGGAACCTGGGAATGAAGGTCCTCCGGAGCCTTCTGCCGGGTAGCTTTGTATTCAGAATATTGCTTATGCCTAAAGGTGGGGGTCCGGGAATCGAACACCGCCGCCAAATACCGGGGTTTTTGGCGGCTGCCAGCCGTATCTCCGCCGCCGGGAGCCCCTTCATCCAAAAGACTGATCAGGGTCCGGGCGAATCCGAACAGGGCCGATACGTTTTGCCCTCGGGCGTTTCGCAGGGGGCGGGATAAAAATGCAAAATAGAAACGGTAGATTAATCCGTAAGCATCAATAAGGTAGAGGGGCGCGGGATTTCCGTTTTGGGATGATTTTTCTGCTGGTTGTGTCATGGCTGTCCTCTGGAATCGTGATCTTTCAACTATAACTGAACCAGGAGAAAAATCCAATTCGTCCGGGGTGTCTTTG
>JAISOQ010000181.1 GCA_031275515.1 Treponema sp.
TCCATGCTTACCGCGCCGCCCCCCAGGTTGTACACCGCCGCCCCTTCAAAATCCTTCTCCGCGGCAGCGATAAAAGCCTTGGCCGTATCATCGGCGTACTGGAATTCCGCCGTACCGCCATAGGAAATCTCATAGGCTTCCCCGCGGACAGCCGCTTTGACAGCCGAAGTCGGGGTGGAAGTCATGCCTTGATCCCGCAAAGGGCCGTAGACCACAAAGGGCCGCAGGGCGATGCTGGAAATTCCCGCCTCCTCGTAATAGACCTTCGCCGCCCGCTCATTGTCCTGCTTGTAGACGCCGTAGAAGGACCGGGGGATGAGGGGTGAATCGTGGCTGAATTCGCCTCCCGGATAATCGGCGGCGTTTCCGTAGACCGCGGTGCTGCTGGAATAGACCACCTTTTTAAGCCCCGCGGCGCGGGCCGCCTCAAAGATATTCACCGTTCCTTCCACATTCACCCTGGCCCCCAGAGAGGGATTCGCCCTGCAGAAAGGCATCTGCAGCGCCGCGAGATGAATGATTCTCTCAGCCCCGGAAAGGGAAACGGCAGCTTTACAGAGATCCGGATTGGTAATATCTCCGGGTATGGGAATGATCCTGTCGATGTCCGTCCGCTTCATGATAAGTCTGAGTTTTTCCAGTTTTTCCGGGTGGGGCATCAAGGCATACACTTTGTGGCCCGATTCCACCAGATTCTTCACCACCCAGCCGCCTATACAGCCGCTTGCCCCGGTTACAAAATAAACGCTCATTACTCAACCTCCGTTTCGTAAAAAAATGCCTTTTCCACATTCCGTATATGCTCTTCCATTGCCGTCGCACTTTGCTCCGGGGCATGGATCTTCAAAGCCGTGAGGATAGCGTCGTGATCCCTTATGGTGTTATGGCGGATGTTGGGCATCGCATTAGTCTTTTGACGTATCATCAGGGCCAGCTTATTGACGGACTGCATGAAAACAGGAAGGACCCGGTTGGCCGACGCCTTCATGATGATCCCATGAAGTTCCAAATCCCGCTCAAAAAAGAACTGTTCATTGTCGATATTGGCCGCAGCCTGGCTGATATTGTCCTCTATCCGCGAAATATCCTCATCAGTGATGTTACGGGCGGCGATACGGGCTATCCCCGATTCAAGTATACGCCGGGCTTCGTACAGATCGTGGTAGAGGCTGGAATCAAGGTGAAATACGATGTCCAGATGCTCTACCACATCTTCCGGCTCAAGGCTCTTCAGGTACGCCCCGGCGCCCTGGCGTATATCAATGATGTTCATCACTTGCAGGGCCTTGAGGGCCTCCCGGAGTATGGGCCGTGATACGCCGATAAGCTCACAGAGCCGCCGCTCCGAAGGGAGCTTTTCCCCCACCTGGATGCTGCTGCTCTTGATGAGATTGATAAGATTCTCAACAATACGCTCCACGGTGCTGGATCTTTTAATATTGCTGAAGGCGTATTGACTGAGAGAATCATTCATTTTGATACCCAGCCGCAGTCCACCAGCAGATCCGTCCCGGTGATAAACGAAGCGGCGTCGCTTGCCAGGAAGTAGATCGCCTCGGCAATTTCTTCCGGTTCCGCCCAGCGGTCAAACGCCTGCTCGTGTTCCCGCAGTTTCTTTACTTCCTCGAAGGGCATACCGGTACGGGTCGATTCAAGCTGAATATCGCTGCGCAGCATAGGCGTATCGACGGACCCGGGACTGATGGAATTGACGCGGATGTTGTATTTCGCCAGTTCCCAGGCAACCGCACGGGTAAAGGCGATGATGGCCCCTTTGGTAGACCCGTAGATCGCGTGTTCGGTCTGTCCAACATGACCGGAAACGGAACCCATGTTTACGATGGCGCCCCGTTTCTGCCGCTTCATAATCGGCATCACATACTTCGTAAAGAGAAAATGGCCGCCTATGTTGATGTGGGTTACGTTTACAAAATCTTCCCAAGTGGTGTCCTCCAGGGGCTTTACCACCACAATGCCGGCGTTGCAGTTCAGCACATCGACCCGCCCCCACTTCTCTTCCACCTGGGCGACCATTGTTTTTACATCTTCTTCCGATCCGACATCACCCTGAAAGTCGATACACTCGACGCCCAGCCTGCGTATCTCCTCCCCTACGTCGTGTATTCCTTTACCCCGGGCAATGATCGCCACATGGTAACCTTCTTTGGCGAATTTTATCGCCGCAGCCCGGCCTATACCTGCCGATGAACCGGTAACAATCGCTGCTTTCCTGTCTGTCATAACGTTCTCCTGTTGTTTTCTAGTTTTGTAACCCGGCCATTTCCCGGGCCTGCGCCGGAGTAGCCGCTTCCCGTCCCAGGGACCGGGAAATATCGGCAATCTCCTTAACCAGCTCATGAGTTGCGGCAATCTTCCCATTTTGCAGATAGGGCCAGTCCTCGGTCCCAACCCGTACATTGTCGCCCTGGGTAATGGCCGCCGCAAGAATATCCATCTGTTCCGCGCACATGATGCTGACGGTGATCACGCAGTTTTCAGGCATCAGGCTTTTGCGGTAGAGGTACTCTTGCACTGTGGGCGGCGACCAGGTTCCGCCGGGCCAGCCCAGGAAGAAAGTGGTGATATAGGGGGGATCCAAAAGGCCCTTTTTGATGAGCTGATTGAGGTTCCAGATGGAACCGGGATGCCATATCTCCCATTCAGGCTTGACCCCGTACTTCCGGCAGGCCGCGCAGTATTCCTCCAGCTCTGCAAGGGGGTGCAGCACATCGCAGTTCACCTCGGTAAAGGCTTCCGCATGGTGGTTCGCTATGATCGACACCATGTCGGACTTCTGTTCAAAAAGCTCGATCCGTTCCTGGAGAGGTATACTGGACATACCGCTCTGGATGATGATGTCGCTTTTAGCCCGCACTCCGTTAATGACTTCCGGCCACTGGCCCTCCGCATGGGTATGGAGGATGGCGGCGCCGGCTTCACGGCACTTTATCGCTTCTTCAATTATTTCAGGGGCCTTCCTGGGATAATCAACCTTTGGGTTGAGCCAGCAGATATTCGGCGTGGCAACAATAACCAGAGGCTTCTGTTTAATTCCACTCATTCTGATACTCCTTACGTCTTCTGTTCTTTCTATATTTGAACCGGCTTACCGGCGGTTTTTACCGATGGCAGTTACACCCTTATGATGGTTTTAGGCATGATGGTCATCTTGCGGCAGCCGTCACGGGTAACCACGTAGCAGTCCTCCACGCCGATGAGGGCGCCCTTATAGGGTTCCCAGGCCTCAATCTCGAAGACCATGTTTTCCTCAAAGGGCCGGTCAAGCTGGCCCAGGGCCCCGAAGATGTGCTGGTCCTCGCACTGGAGCCCGATGGAATGGCCGATGCAGAAGGCAATCCCGTCGGGGACCGTCTTTTTGTACCAGGCCAGGGCTTCGTCGCTCAGGGCCTTCATGTTCACCCCCGGCCTGATCCGTTCCTCAAAGTAATGCTGGAAGTCGAGGAGCCCCTGGATCAGCTTGTCCGCCTCGGGGGGCGCCTCGCCGGCCACCACTTCCTGATTAATGTCCGCCACATAGCCCTGGCAGATGCCGCCAAAGTCCAGGCGGACGATTTCGCCCCGCTTTACCGCCCTGCCCGTGCCGGGAGCCTCGGGATCCGAATCGCCAATGGTCAGGGTCAGGTGATCCCAGTCATCGGCGCCATATTTCAGAAGGGCGTCCCTGCCGATTTTGAGGAGTTCCAGGTCTGTCACCCCTTCCTTCACCGCGGCGATGGTATCCTTGAGGGCCGCCTCGGTGATGTCCGCGGCCTTTTGCAGATACTCGATCTCCAGGGGGGTCTTCACCAGCCGGAGGTCCAGAAAGGCCAGGTCTGCGGTAACCACGGTCATACCCCCGTCTTCGGCCAGGGCGTCGATGAGGAATTTGGGGGCCGTGGACTCAAGGCCCACCCGTTTGCCCGCCAGTCCCCAGGCGCGGATTTTGGAACGGATGGCCCGGCCCGCGTCGGCCTGGCTTTCAATCCCCGCCAGGTCGTGAAACCAGCTGAACCGCTCCACGCTCTTAAAGACGTTCCAGTGGATCACCGTGCCTTCCCCCTCCCGGCGTATCAGGGCCAGGTTGGGGTACTGGTTGTTCAACGACAAAAGGATGGGATTGGCGGAACTGTGCAGTACGGGCATCCCCGAAAGGTAATACACATTCACCGGCGACGCGGCGATGAGTAAGTCAAGGTCATATTGAGCCATAACCTCGGCGGCTTTTTTGCTGTTGTACCCTATGGGTTCCATGTTTTGTACCTCCGGCAGATTTTTATTTATCGGGATGGACGGGGCAAGCCGTTCGAGAATCTCGACGGTACGTTCCTCATCCGCCATTTTTTCAATTTCACCGGTCTTTACCGGACGTCCTTCGATATGGGAAAGGTAACCCGCCAGTATGGCGGTGATGGCGTTCATCGACTGCTCCGGGGTAAATTCAGGGTCCCGGTTCTCCAGGATGCACCGGGCGAAATGCCGGTCCGTTTCCCGCACCGAGATGGTGTAGTATTCCGGGAAGGCGGCGTGTTCAATATCGGGCTCCACCCACTTCTGCTGGTTTTCCCCCATCCGTTCATCGTAGGAACAGAAACGCACCGGTTTTTCCCAGGCGTGGTTTTCAAAGATGCTTCCCTTGGTGCCGAACACCTCCATACTGTTATAAGGGGTGGTCTGCTGGGTAAAACTCACCATCACATCCGCCACGGCGCCGTTTTCGTACCGGGCTATGGCCGCCGCATTGTCCTCGGCCTTTTCCGGCAGGTTAATCGCCTGCTTCGCGAGGCACGCGGTTACCTCCGCTGCCTTGGAACCGATGATATATTCGATAGCGGCGAATTTATGGGCCGCCATATCCATCAGGGCGCCGCCTCCGGCTTTGATGGGGTCCCCCTTCCAGAAGCCGCTCCGGGAAAGGCCGTCGATTTCATCCACCCCTTCGTAAGCCCTGACCATCAACACGTCCCCAATGAGGCCCTGTTTTACGATGTCGTGTATATACACGTGGGCAGGGAGGAAGCGGTGGTTTTCGGCGATCATGAACTTGACCCCCGCGTTCTTGCAGGCGGCGATCATCTTCCGGCAGCCTTCGACGGTTGTACCCATAGGTTTTTCGCAGAGTACATGCTTGCCTGCCGCGGCTGCCCGGCAAACCATCTCTACATGGTAGACATGGGGAACCATGACCAGGACCGCATCAATGTCCGACGCCAGCATCTCGTCCAAATTATCGTAGGGGATCATCACCCCGTCCTTGTACGTCAGGGCCATCTTTTTGGCGTTCTCGCAGCTGCGGTCATAAATGGCCGTGTAGGCGATAATATCCGAGCCCCGGTCGCCGTTGGAGTGGAAATGGAATGCCTGCCCGGCGCCGATAATGCCGAACCTGACCGCCCCCGCAGGCCGTTTGATTTGCCCGGCGGCCTTCCTGAGGTCCTCCACGTCCCCTTTCAGGAACTGGTCGAGAAAAAGTTCAAAGATGCGCTGGAAAAGCGCCGCCTGGGGTTTGGGGCCTGTGTATTTGATATACCCCGCCATCTGGGCCACCAGGGAGTAGATGTTCCCCTTGAGGATATCCGTCACGGTCTTTTTACTGATGAAAAAAATCACCGATGCTGTTTCCGGCGCGCCGTAATAAGCTGCGCAGGCCCCGTTTTCAAACCTAATGGCGTATACCTCATCATCCAGGTTGAACTGAAACGTTCCCTTTATACCCCGCATCTCGTAACGGATGACGCCGGTTTGATTGCAAGCCTGAGCGAAAAAAGTAAACCCTTCCCGTATATCCTCAAACTGTATAGCGCCCTTCCCGATTTTTTCCCGGTACTTCCGGTACAAAGCTTCGTCCGCCGGCGTAAGGCTGTCTGACAACAACTCCATTATCTTTACTCCTTAGGGAACAACTGGTAAACTTATCTTACCAATCTTATAATATCCCCTGTTTTTTGAAATTGTCAACAAAAAAATAAAAATTCTTTTATCCCCGGCGG
>JAISOQ010000259.1 GCA_031275515.1 Treponema sp.
TTGCGCGGCCCTGACTGTCGCCGAAGGGGCAAGGGCGGAAAACTCTCAGGCAAAAGTACCGGACTCTGACGAAACTCCGAAAAGCCGCGGGTTTGACACACAAACGCCGGGGCACCGAAGAGGCAATTCCCCGGCATCCAGTTCCGGTTTTTCGGGGAAGAATCTTTCAGGTAAAGGACCCATGCGGGAATAACATGCACGGCATAGTATTCCGGCCCGGTCCTCAGAAACGGGGCGCGTTCCGGGATTGAAGCCGGGCTGCATGGCGGCCCAGGATGGTTCCGGCGGCGTACCTGTCTTTGGAGGACAGGCGTCTGTTTTCCTGAAAGAGGCTGATTTGGAAAAGAAAACTCCCCTTTATCAATGGCACCTGTCCCACGGCGGAAGGCTGGTTCCCTTTGCGGGTTACCTCCTGCCCGTGCAGTACGAGCAGGGCCTTATCGCCGAACACCTGGCGGTCCGGGAAAAGGCCGGCCTTTTCGACGTATCCCACATGGGGGAATTCGTCCTGCAAGGTCCGGGGGCCCTGGCCGCCCTTCAACTCCTGTTCACCAACGACTTTTCCGGCATGAATGTGGGCCGGGTCCGGTACACCCTGATGTGCAGCGACGGGGGCGGCGTCATCGACGATCTTGTGGTATGCAGGATGGCGGAAGACCGGTATATGCTGGTGGTAAACGCCGCCAACCGGGAGAAGGACGCCGCCTGGATACGAGCCTGCCTTGCCAGCCGCCGGGACGGAAAGGCCGGAGAGGTTTCCTTCGAGGACATCTCCGATTCCCTTGCCCAGATAGCCCTCCAGGGGCCTGAGTCGGAAGGCATACTCGCATCCCTTTCGGCGGACATCCCGGAAAAGTATTACACCCTCATCGAAAACAGTAGCGCTGCGGGTATTGACTGCATCGTTTCACGCACAGGATATACCGGAGAAGCGGGATTTGAACTTTACTGTTCCCCGGAAAAGGCGGAAAAACTGTGGGAGGCGCTTCTTGAAGCCGGAAAGGACAAGGGACTCATCCCCTGCGGCCTTGGGGCCAGGGACACCCTGCGGCTGGAAGCGGCCATGCCCCTTTACGGTCACGAGATGGACGAGACCGTTACGCCCTTCGAGGCCGGTCTCGGCTTTGCCGTTAAAATGGGCAAAGACGATTTTATCGGGAAGAAAGCCCTCCTGGGAAAGGAAAAGCCCTCCCGCGTCAGGACCGGCCTGCGCGCTACCGGCAGGGGCATAATCCGGGAAGGGGCGCGCCTTTTCCACCGGGGGGAGCCTGTAGGGAAAACCACCTCGGGGACCTTCTGCCCTTATTTGAAAGAAGCCCTGGCAATGGCCCTGGTGGATTCCGCCCAGGCCGAACCGGGAACCCGGATAGAAGCGGACGTAAGGGGAAAGATGATCCCGGCGGAAACATGCGCCCTTCCGTTCTACAGCAGAAAAATTATTTTATGATGGGCCGGTTTCAAAGCAGGGTCAGCGCGGACCTCCGGTCCGATGAAACAGCGTCTGATACAAATACGCTCGAATAAACAGGAGGAATCACAATGAATTTACCGGAAGAGTTGAAGTACACCAAATCCCACGAATGGGTGCGGATACTGGAAGGGGGGATCATCGAGATCGGCCTCAGCGACTTTGCCCAGCAGGAATTGGGAGACATAGTGTTTGTCAGCCTGCCCGAACCGGGAGACAGCCTGAAAGCCGGCGTTTCTTTCGCGGATGTCGAATCCGTAAAGGCGGTTTCGGAAGTTTACAGCCCGGTTACCGGGACGGTAAAAGAAGCCAACGAAGCGGCAGCCGCTTCCCCCGAAATCATCAACGAATCGCCCTATGAAGCTTGGCTCATCCGCGCCGAAGGGGAGATCGCTCCGGGGGAACTTCTCAGCGCGGGGGAATACAAGGCCCTGCTTCCCCAGGAATAAGGGCAAAGGACGGCGATTATGGGTTCTTACATCCCGAATACCAAAGCCGGCCAAAAGGCAATGCTTGAGGCCATAGGCAGAAAATCTGTTGATGAACTTTTCGCGGCCATCCCCGGAGAAGCGCTGGTCAAAGAACTGCGCCTTCCTCCGGGCATGTCCGAAATGGAGACGGTGCGGAAAATAAGCGCCCTGGCAGGGGAAAACAAGGTTTTCCCGGTATGCTTCCGGGGCGCAGGCGCGTACCGCCACTACATTCCTGCGGCGGTCAGGCGGATAACCGCCAACGAAAGTTTTATTACCGCCTACACACCCTATCAGGCGGAAATCAGCCAGGGCATACTTCAATCCATATTTGAATACCAGACCATGATCTGCGAACTCACGGGCCTTGACGTTTCCAACGCCTCAGTCTACGACGGGGCAAGCGCCGCAGCGGAAGCGGTGAATATGTGCCGGGAACGCGGCAGAAACGGCGTGTATGTTTCCGCCGCCGTCCACCCCCAGGTTATCGAAACTATCAGAACCTACTGCCGCGGTTACGGCATCCCCGTTACTCTCGTTCCCTTAGGCGAAGACGGCAAAACCGATCTTGCCGCCCTGGAGAAAGCCCTGACCGGCAGCGCCGCCTGCTTCTACCTCCAAAACCCGAACTTCTTCGGCCTCATCGAGGACGCCCCAAAAACAGCGGAAATCGTACACGCGGCAGGAGCCTTGTTCGTGGAAGGGGTAAACCCCATGTCCCTTGGGATACTGGAAAGCCCCGGTCTATGCGGCGCGGACATCGCGGCAGGCGAAGGCCAGCCCCTGGGCCTGCCCCTGGCCTTTGGCGGCCCCTACCTGGGCTTTATGGCCTGCAAGAGCGCCCTTATGCGCAGGCTGCCCGGTAGAATCGTTGGCGAGACCACCGGCGCCAAAGGGGAACGGGCCTTTGTGCTGACCCTCCAGGCCAGGGAACAGCATATACGCCGGGAAAAAGCTTCCAGCAATCTGTGTTCCAACGAAGCCCACTGCGCCCTTACCGCAGCAGTATACCTCTCGGTGATGGGAGAAGCGGGATTCGCCGAAGCATCCAGGCAATGCCATGCCAAAGCGGCCTACGCAGCCCAACAGTTTTCCCGCCTCCCCGGCTTTTCCCTTGTTTACGGCGGCGAATTTTTCAACGAATTCGTTACCCTGTGCCCCGGCCCGGAAAAGACGCTCCGCCTTCTTGAAGAACACGGCATCCTCGGCGGCTATCCCCTGCCGGAAAACCGTATCCTCTGGTGCGTAACCGAAATGAACACTAAAGATGAAATCGACGAACTCATCGCTATCCTCAAAGGAGGGTTTTCATGAAACTGATTTTTGAAAAAAGCAGGGAAGGCTTAGGCTGTACCATTCTTCCCCCCTGTGACGTACCTGCGGCTCCCCTGCCTGAAGGGATGGCGCGGAAAAAACCCGCCCGCCTTCCCAGCCTGGACGAAAACCAAATCTCCCGGCATTACAGCGCCCTGGCAAAACGGGTCTTCGGAGTGAACGATGGGTTTTATCCCCTGGGTTCCTGTACCATGAAGTACAACCCCAAAATGAATGAAGAACTGGCGGGGCTTCCGGGCTTTACGGACATACACCCCTTGCAGCCGGAACACACCGTGCAGGGATGCCTCAAGGTCCTAGACCTGGCCGCCGGGTATCTCCGGGAGATCACCGGCATGGACGCCGTGAACTTCCAGCCCGCTGCGGGCGCCCACGGGGAACTTACGGGACTCCTCCTCATCAAGGCCGGCCATGAAAGCCGGGGCGATGCGGCGCGGACCAAGATCATCGTTCCCGACAGTGCCCACGGCACTAATCCTGCCAGCGCGGTCATGGCGGGCTTTTCGGTAGTGAACATCCCGTCAGGTCCCGATGGCTGTATAGACCTTGCGGCCCTGAAAGCCGTAACCGGCCCCGATACCGCAGGGCTCATGCTCACCAACCCGAACACCCTGGGTCTCTTCGATCCGAACATCCTGGAAATAACCCGCATCATTCACGAGGCAGGGGGGCTCAACTACTATGACGGGGCAAACCTCAACGCCATTGCGGGCATAGTACGTCCCGGCGATATGGGCTTCGATGTGGTTCACCTCAACCTCCACAAAACCTTCTCCACCCCCCACGGCGGCGGCGGTCCGGGGTCAGGCGCGGTGGGCTGCAAAGAGGCCCTGGCTCCCTTTCTGCCCTTGGCGGGCAATGTTATGGAACGCGGCGCGGAAGAACGCCCCCAATGCATAGGCCGGGTGCGGGCTTTTGGAGGCAACTTCCTTGTAGTGGTACGGGCCGCCGCCTACCTCCTCACCCTGGGGAAGGAAAACATCCCGGAAATCGCCAGAAACGCGGTGCTCAACGCCAATTACATGATGGAACGGCTGAGAGCAAAACTGCCGCCCGCCTATCCCGGTCCCTGTATGCACGAGTTCGTCCTGTCCCTGGAGAAGCTCAAGGCAGATTACGGCGTTTCCGCCCTGGACTTTGCCAAAGCCCTGCAAGACCAGCGCTCCTGTCCGGGCATACACCCGCCGACTATCTACTTTCCCCTCATCGTCCACGAAGCGCTCATGGTAGAACCGACGGAAACCGAGTCCAGGGAAACCATTGACGATGCGGCGGACGCCTTCCTGGCGGTGTACGATCAGGCCCTGACGGACAGTGAAAGCCTGCGCGCCGCGCCCCGCACTGCCGTCATCGGCAGGCCGGACGAGGTGAAGGCCGCCCGTCAGCCGGTGGTGCGTTTTCATGGGGCGTAGTCCCGGCAAGGGCAAGGCCGTTCCGGTATTTTCAGAGTTTATTCGCCAGGGTATAACCCGCGCCATAAGGAGGACCACCGTGGGCAGGGGCAGGGTGATATAGCGGATCCGTCCCCAGCGTCCGGCGCCGTCTATATAGGCCGCCGCTTCATAGATCTCCCCGTCAATTCCCGTGATGGCTTCCAGCGGGATTTTCCAAAATACTCTAAGGGCTACCGTAATGTTATCGCAGAGAACGGATACGATCTTATGAATGGAAACATTCTTCGGACCTCTCCATTTCCCATTATCAACCCTTTCCAAAAGCGCTATTTCTTTAAAGCCCGCAGGGCGTTGAGGGTAGCGATGACCGCAACCCCCACGTCGC
>JAISOQ010000290.1 GCA_031275515.1 Treponema sp.
ATAAGGAGGTTTTTATGACAAGAAAACAAATGTTCCTGTTACCGGTTCTGATGACGGCCCTTGCCTGTATGCTCTTTGCCGGCGGAAAAAAGGAATCCGGCCAATACCCCTTTGGGGAATATGATATTGCCTATAGCGGGGCGACCTGTAGTTCCCCTATAGCAATCGCGTCTCTCAAGGGGTTTTTTGACGAAGAAGGGGTAAAAATAAACCTGGTAAGCGGCAGCTCTTTTGAAGTTGAGCGTACCGCCCTGGCCACCGGAAAAATGGCGGTTCAGAACGGGGACTTTCAATACTTCCCGGCGGTTCACAACGGGATCGACGTAAAACTTATCGGTGCCCTCCATGAAGGGTGCATCAAAATACTGGCGCCCAAGTCTTCCGGAATTGCCACCCTGGAGGATCTGCGGGGCAGAAAGGGCATTCGTTTCGCAGTGGATGAAATCGGCGGAACTCCCATGTCAGTGGCCTCGGTATCGGTGGGCAGCATAGGGCTTGATCCCCAGACGGACATTACCTGGCTCCCCTTCCCGGCGGACCAGGAGGTTCAGGCGGTGGAAAGCGGCGAGGCGGATATTCTTGCCGCCTGGGACCCCTTTGCCACTATTGCGGAGAATACCGGGAACTACAATGTTCTGGTGGACATCAGGACCCATCCGCTGTTCAGGGACAAAGCCTGCTGCTTCATCTTTGGTTCAGGCAAGCTGGTGCGGGACAATCCCGGCGCGGTAGCGGCGGTACTCCGGGCAATCAACAAGGCCGCCGACTGGATAGGGCATAACCCGGAAGACGCGGCCAGGCTCCTCATATCGGAGAAAAAGATCGCCACCGACGATATCGCCCTGGTAGCGGGACTGCTCGACCATTACGCCTATGCCGCTCATACCGGCTCCGCGGCCAACGCCAGAGCCAGGGACGACGCGGTGTACTTTGCCCGGCATCTGACCCAAATCGGGTATCTGCCGGCGGACCTTGATCCCCAGAAGTTTGTAGACGATCTCTATGTGGATATTTTCGCTCTGGAAGCGGCGAAGAAGAAATAGTCAAATGACTGCGGTAATGGTGAACGGTTTCCAGGGAGGGGAGCCGTCCGCCGTTAACCGTATACCAACGAAAAGGAGTGAAGGATGAAAAAATTTTTATTGGCGGCCCTGCTTATAACAGGTTCAGTATTTGTGTTTGCCGGCGGCGGGAAAGAAAAGAACGGCCTATGGCGGGAACTTGCCAGGTTACAGTCCGATTATCGCTGGGTGGATTTGAGTTTCGAGGTAAGTCCCGAAACGCCCCACTGGCACGGCTTCGATCCCCTGGCGGTAAAACCGCTGTATACCTTTGAAAACACCGGCGGCGTTTTTCTGGCCTACCAATATACTTTGTCAGGCCAGTACGGTACGCATACCGATTTTCCCGGACATTTTGATCCTTCGGGACGGCTCCAGGATGATTACGGCCCCCTCGAATTTGCCTATCCTCTGGTGGTGATCAATAAGTCGGAGGCTGTGGCGGCGAATCCCGATTATGTCCTTACAAAGCAGGATATCCTTGATTTTGAAAAGATTTACGGCCAGATACCGGAGGGCGCCTTTGTCGCCTTCAGGAGCGGCTGGTCAAAACGCAGGGCGGAGGAATATGAGAACAAAGACGCCGCCGGTAATTCCCACTATCCGGGGTGGGATATAGAGGCCCTCAAATTCCTGATCGATGTGCGTAATATCGCCGCCGTGGGACACGAGACGCCGGACACCGATTCCGCCGTTACCGGCGCGGCGGTTGGATTTATCGGCGAAGACTATGTTCTGGATCACGGTAAACTCAACGTTGAATTGCTCAAAAATCTCGATCAAACGCCGCCTGTGGGCGCTGTTGTCGTTGACGCCTTTCCCCGGATAAAAGGCGGAACAGGTTTTACCAGCCGGGTGTTTGCCATAGCGCCTAAATGACGCCCGGTAAAGATTGACATGATTTAAGTTCAGGACCTCCCGCCTGCTTTTGGCAGGAGGTTCATCAAATGAAAGAAAAAGGAAGTGAATAGTGGTAAAGCAGGAAGGGCGTAAAATTGCATGGTATGAGGATCCGAAAATCGCGGGGGATACGATGTATTGGAAACCTAAATCCGAAGGCTGGGTTTGGGCGGCGCTCCTTTCTTTCGCGGCGGTTCTAGTGATTAACTGGGTTGTCCCGTCAAAACAGCCGGTAAGCGCTTCGCCTTACCGGGTTGTTATCGGCGCGCTGATACTGTCCCTTGCGGCATCTTATCTTGCGGCCCTGGGAAAGCCCGTCTTCCGTAAGAAGTTGTACCACAAGGCGCAGTTTTTCTTTGCCTGCGGAATAACTTTGATTTTTTGGGACCTGCTTACCTCAAAAAGCGCCCTCCTGCCTTTGCCCTATTTCCCCAGCATGGTGGAGATCATCAACGTCATGTTTCAAGACCGGCTGCTTCTTCTGCGGAGTACCGTTTACTCCATGCGGCTCTTCTTTGCCGGCCTTGTTACCGGTACTGTTCTGGGGCTTGCCACCGGCGTCTTTGTCGGCTGGTACCGCCAGTGGGACTACTGGCTTTCCCCGGTAATACGGGTAACCGGCATTATCCCTGCCGTGGCGTGGCTCCCCGTGGCCCTTTTGATTTTCCCCAACAGTTTTACTACCGGCATGTTTCTCATCTTTATTTCTTCATGGTTTCCGGTTTCCTCCATGATGGCCTCCGGCATTATCGGTACCCGGAAAAATTATTTTGAAGCCGCCAGAACCCTGGGGGCGGACAACCGTTTTCTTCTTTTCCATGTAGCCATACCAAACGCCATGCCCAGCGTGTTTACCGGGATCATGACCGCCTGCGCCTTCTCCTTTACCACCCTAATCGTTTCGGAAATGGTGGGGGCCAAGGCGGGGCTGGGCTTTTACATCAACTGGGCGAAAGGGTGGGGGGCCTATGCGAAGGTCTACGGCGCCATCATCATCATCGCCGTTGAATTTGCCCTGATACTCGCGTTAATAAACGTGATACGCCGTTCGGTCCTGCGCTGGCAGAGGGGAATCATACGATGAGCGTTTTAATAGAAGTGAAGAACGTTACCAGGGTATACCGGGATACCGGCGGCAATCCGGTCTATGCTTTAAAAGATGTCAGCCTTGATATAGAAGAAGGGGAATTTATATCGATCATCGGGCCTTCGGGGTGCGGAAAGACAACATTACTGCGCCTTATCGCCGGCCTTGACATTCCTGAAGAGGGAAGCCTCTTTGTGGACGGAAAGGAGATAACCGAGCCGAGTTATGAACGGGGCTATATCTTTCAACAGCCCGCCCTGTTCCCCTGGGCTACGGTGTACGATAATGCGGCCCTGGGCCTTAAAGCCCGGAAGATATTTCCGGAAAACAAGGAAAAGGTTCAAGGCTTTATCAGGATGATAGGTCTTGAGGGTTTTGAAAAGGCCTATCCCCATGAACTGTCCGGGGGCATGGCCCAGCGGGTTGCCATCATCCGTTCCCTTATCAATGAGCCAAAGGTGCTGCTTTTGGACGAGCCCCTGGGCGCGCTGGACGCCTTTAAGCGGATGGAACTCCAGGAACAGCTTACCGGCATCTGGAAAAAAACCGGAGCCACGATGGTCATGGTTACCCACGACGTGGACGAAGCCATAGCCCTGAGTGAGCGCATCGTGATCATGACGCCCCGTCCCGGACGCATCATCAACATTGTTACTGTTGACATCAATCCCGGACGGAACCGGAACAACGACGATTTTATTTCTCTGCGCAAGAAGATTCTTGAAGAATTACATTTGGTTATTTCCAGGCCTCAGCCTGAGTATAACATATAAGCTGAGGCTGCCCCAAAAATTCAGTTTTGGGACAGCCTCAGATGGTTACAAAATCGGTTATTTTGTAACTGCCCCATGCAGCCAAAAAGGAGGTTTTTTATGGCTTATCAGTTTGACACGTTAAAAATTCGGGCGGGGTACAACCCCGCGGAGCACAAGCAGTCGGTACAGGTGCCTATATACCAGACCGCCGCCTACGAATTCCGGGACACCCAAAATGCGGACGGCCTCTTTGCCTTTACCGAGACGGGTTTTCTCTATACCCGGGTAAACAACCCCACCGTGGATGTACTGGAACAGCGGGTGGCGGCACTGGACGGCGGGAAGGCGGCACTGGGACTGGCGTCGGGCATGGCGGCCATATCCTATACCCTGCTCAACCTTGCGGAAGGGGGCGGACGTATCCTTACCACCCCGTATCTCTACGGCGGCAGCTTCGACAGTTTTGGCCGGATATACCCCAAATTCAATATTCATATCGATCTTTCTCCCAACATCCACAATCCCGCAAAGCTGGAAGCGGATATTAAAGAAGATACCAAGGCAATCTTTGTAGAGTCCGTCAGTAATCCTACCGGCGCGGTGGCGGACCTGGAAGCCCTGGCCGCCCTGGCCCACAAACACGGCATTCCCCTGGTGGTGGATAACACTTTTGGTACACCCTACCTTATCAATCCCATCAAATACGGGGCGGACATTGTGGTGTATTCGGCCACTAAAGCCCTCAACGGCCACGGCAACCTTATCGCCGGCCTTGTGGTAGAAGCCGGAGGCTTCCCTTGGGATAACGGCAAGTTCCCCCAGATACTCCAGGAGGAATACGTACTCCGCGACAGGGCCTCGGGACGCAAACGGAGCTTCCTGGAAGTCTTTCCCGATGCGCCTTTTGTTACCCGCATCCGCCTGGTGTACCTCAACTACTTCGGCGCGGCGTTGGGCCCCTTCGACGCCTACCTTGCCCTCATCGGCATTGAGACCCTTTCGGAACGGGTGGCGAAACAGGTTTCCAACGCCCGGAAGATCGCCGAATATTTGGAAAAGAATCCCCATGTGGAATGGGTAAAATATCCGGGCCTGAAATCCGATCCTAACTATACCTTGGCGCAGAAATACTTTCCCAAAGGGCCCGGTTCGGTGTTGTCCTTCGGGTTTAAAGGAACCGTGGAACAGAGCGGCAAATTCCTCAACGCTGTTGAACTGTTGAGTTACCACGTAAATGTGGGAGACGCCAGAACCCTTATCGTCAATTCCCCCCGTACCACCCACGGGGAACTTACCTCTGAGGAACAGCAATTCGCGGATGTTCCCCCAAACCTTATCCGTATTTCCGCGGGGCTGGAAGACGCCGGGGATATTATCGCCGATCTTGACCAGGCTTTTAAAAAGGCGTTTAATTAGGGACCGGCGCAGGAATAATACGCAGGGCGTTTTATTCCTGCCCGGGTCATGATTACCAGGGAGGACAAAGGAAATATGAGTGAAATCAACCTGAAGGCCGGACACGCCCAGATACGGGAGACGCGGCTTGGGTCCATAACCGGATATGCGGGAAGCGCCGGAGATCTGGTGCGCTGCGCCCGGCGGGGAACGCTGCGGGACAAGAGCCGGTCATTCAGCCAGTGTATGGGATGTTCAACTTCCAACGCAGCCTGTACTGTTGTGTTGATCCGCGATGCGGCGGTGATAAGTCACGGGCCGGTGGGCTGCGCCGGATGCCTCCATGAATTCGCCTTTACCTACCAGGTAAACGGCATACACCGGAAGGTGGACAACCCGGAGCAGCGCCGCATTTTTACTACCAATATAACCGAAAAGGATACGGTATACGGAGGGGGCCAGAAACTTGCCGATACGATCCGTGATGTGTACCGCCGGGTAAATCCGGCGGCCATATTTGTCATCACCACCTGCGCTTCCGGCATTATCGGGGATGATGTGGAAGGGATTGCCGATGAGTCGGAAGAAGAACTGGGGATCCCCGTAGGGGCCATATTCTGCGAAGGTTTCCGCTCAAAGATATGGACCAGCGGCTTTGATTCGGGATACCACGGCATTGCCCGGAAGCTGATCAAAAAGCCCGCAAAAAAGCAGGAAGACCTGGTCAACATCGTCAACTTTTGGGGCGCCGATATTTTTGCCGAATGGTTTAAACGGCTGGGGCTGCGGGCAAATTACATTACCCCCTACGCCTCGGTTGCCCAAATCGCCTCGTCTTCCGAAGCCGTCTGCACCATCCAAATCTGCGCGACCCTGGGTTCCTACCTGGGGGCGGCTTTGGAACAGGAATTCGGCGTACCGGAAATCAAGGCCTCCGCTCCCTACGGCATCGTACAAACCGAACGGTGGTTCCGGGAACTGGGCCGCATGACGGGCAGGGAAGAAGCGGTAGAAGTTTTTCTGCGCGAAGAACAGGAACGCTGGATCCCGGAGATAGAAGAACTGCGGGGAAAATTGTCCGGCAAGACAGCGTATGTTACCGCCGGCGCATCCCACGGCCATTCCCTCCTAGGCCTGCTTCAGGAACTGGGAATAAAGCCCCTGGGGGCGGCTATCTTTCACCACGACCCGCTCTACGACAACGCCGCGGAATCCGCCGACACATTGCAGAATGTGGTGAAGGATTACGCCAATGAGATCAGGGGTTACAATGTCTGTAACAAGCAGGAATTTGAACTGGCGAATATCCTCAATAAGGTCCGGCCCGACATACTTCTTGCCCGGCACGGCGGCATGACCCTTTGGGGGGCCAAATACGGCATACCATCCCTGTTAATCGGAGATGAGCATTTCGGCATGGGGTATGAAGGAATCGTCAGGTACGGAAAACGTATTCTTGAAACGATGGAAAACGACGAATTTGTAAAGAACCTTGAGAAACACGCCATCAATCCTTATACCGAATGGTGGCTTGCGCAGGATCCCTTTGCTTTCCTGGAAGACAGCGTTCATGTCAGAACATATTGAACAGCAGCGTTATATGTGCGCCCTGGGCGCTATGCAGACCGTGGTGGCTGTTCCGCGGGCAATTCCCATACTCCACTCAGGACCGGGCTGCGGCAACATGGCTTCCGGTTTTTTTGAACGCTCCCGGGGTTATTCCGGGGGCAGCACTGCGCCGTGTACCAACTTTACCGAGGCGGATGTGGTGTTCGGCGGGGAAAAAAAATTAGCCGAAGTCATCAGGAATTCCTACCGGATACTGAAAAGCGATCTTCAAGTGGTTTTGCCCGGTTGCACCTCCGCCATCGTAGGCGATGATGTCAACAGCATCATAAAAGAATTCGCCGATGAGGGGAAACCCATTGTATTTGCCGATACTCCCGGTTTTAAATACAGCAACTACGAGGCCCACAGTGAAATTGTCATAGCGATATTGAAACAGTACGTTGAACGTTTCGCTCCAGCCGGGCAGGAGAAGGACAAAAGGCTCGTCAATCTTTTTGCGTCCATTCCCTACCAGGATCAGTTTTGGAAAGGCAATCTAGAAGAGTTGAAGCGTCTTATTGAAGGGATAGGCCTGAAAGTAAATATACTGTTCGGCCCTCTCTCCCGGGGCGTTGAGGAATGGAAGGAAATCCCCAAAGCCTCCTTCAACATACTCGTTTCCCCCTGGTTCGGCCTGCCTGTCGTAGAGTATCTGGAAGGAAAATACGGGCAGCCCTTTTACCAGTTTCCCTACCTGCCCATAGGCGGCAATGAAACCACCCGTTTTATCCGGGAACTTACGGCTTACGCCGGCGCACAGGGCGCGGAACTCGACAGTAACCGTATCGAGGCGTTTATCAGGCAGGAAGAACATATCTTCTATGAAGAAATTGACAATCTCGCCACTTTCCTGCTGGAATTCCGTTACGGACTTCCTTCTTACATGCATATCATCCACGACGCAAGTTATGTGCTGGGCATGACCGTATTTCTGCTCAACGAGGCAGGTTTAGTCCCCAGGGAACTTTTTATCACCGACAACACCCCCCCGGCCTTCCGGGAAAAGATACTGGAAACCGCCAGCGGGTTTTCCGCCAAACGGACCATCCCCATTACGTTCCGGAATGACGCCGGCCTGGCCCAGGCGGAAATAGCCCGGGCGAATCACGCAGGCCGGGGGCTCATTATCGGAAGCGGCTGGGACAAGGACCTTGCCCGGAAGAAGGGCTTGGATTTCCTTTCCGCCGCCCTGCCCTCGCCCTACCGGCTGGTCCTGACCACCGGTTACGCCGGCTACCGCGGGGGCCTCAGGCTCATTGAGGACATTTACAACACCGCCCTTGCCGGTTACCGGTAGGCATATTTCTTTAGCGCTTTCCGCCGGGGTCCTTCGATTCCGGCGCTGTCTTTTTCGCATAGCAGGGCGGGGTGATTTAGAAATTTTTCCACGGATTAGCGCGAATTTTTATGGAGGGTTGTTTTTATCATTTGCAATATCAGACGGGCAGAAACTATTACTCCCTCTATGGTTTTGCATATCCATAATAAAATAGTTATTATTAG
>JAISOQ010000299.1 GCA_031275515.1 Treponema sp.
CGGTAACCTTTGAAGTGACCGGCTATGATTCCGATGGGAACGAGATTTTCTCTGAAACCCTTGCGCCTGACGCTGCGAAGGCCGTGTCCAATCAATCCATAAGCGGCATAGCCCTGGACATAGGCGACATCAGCAAAGATTAGTCCAACGGGGGCGGTAACCTTTTATGCGTCCGGCTGCATGTACGCAGCCGGATGCCTTTGGCCGCCATAAAAAGCGTCCTTATTTTGCGCCCCTAAGGATACGGGCCTTTCATGCCCCCGACGAACCGGCATATTCATCCAGGAAGGATTTCTTAAAGGCCGAAAAACGATCCTCCCTTATGGCCTCCCGCGCCTTTTTGACTAACTCCTGGAGAAAATAGAGGTTGTGGTAACTCGCCAGCATGGAACAGAGAATCTCCCGGGTCTTAAACAAATGGCGGAGGTAGGCCCGGCTGTATTCCCGGCAGACCTTGCATCCGCAGGTTTCATCTATAGGCCGAAAATCAAGCCGGTTTTCGAGTTTTTTCAGGCTTAAAGGCCCCCGGCGGGTAAAAACATGACCGTTCCGGCCTGTCCTGGTGGGAAGCACGCAGTCAAACATGTCTATCCCCTGTTCTATGGCGGCCAGGATGTACCCGGGAGTGCCTATCCCCATGACGTACCGGGGTTTTTCCCGGGGAAGCAGGGCCGCCGTGTATGCCAGGTATTCCATGAAAACCGGCTCCTCCTCCCCTACGGAAAGCCCCCCTATGGCAATGCCCGGAGTATCGGAACGGATCGCCTTTGCGGCGCTCTCTTCCCTCAGGTCCTTAAAGAAATTCCCCTGGACTATGGCAAAGAGTTTCCCCCCATACCCCCGATCCCGCTCTTCTTCCCAGGCGGCTTTTGCCCGGTCAAGCCACAACCCGGTGGTCCGCAGGGCGTCAACCGCCTCGCTATAGGGTATGCCCCAGGGAGTGCAGACATCAAGCTGCATCTGTATGTCGCTCCCCAGCGCCGCCTGAACAGCGACAATGTCTTGGGGCGTAAGGTTGTGATACGACCCGTCAATATGGGAACGAAAACTCACCCCCTCGTCCCGGATCTTCCTGAAAGGCGCCAGGGAAAAAATCTGGAAACCGCCGGAATCGGTAAGAATGTTCCGGTCCCAGCGCATAAAATTGTGGAGACCTCCAGAAGCGGCCATGACTTCCATACCCGGACGCAGGTAAAGGTGGTAGGTATTGGAAAGAATGATTTCAAAGCCTATCTCCCTGAGATCCCCCGCTGTCAGAGCTTTGACAGTCCCATTGGTTCCCACCGGCATGAATACCGGCGTCGCCGCCCTGCCGTGGGGGAGATCGAGGACGCCGGTTCTGGCCTGGGAATGGGAATCCTTCCCGGTTATCGTAAAAAAAGAGTCCCCCATGTTTTACATCCTTACGTCAAGTTTTCGCGCTTTGCAGGAGCAGCAGGCCCAGGGCGCTAAAGAATACTATCGGGAACCAGGCCCCCACAATGGGGGGAATATACCCCAGGCGGGCCATCATCATGCTGATCATCTCCATCACATAAAACACCACCGTGGATACCAGGCTGGCCAGAAGGCTCATGAGGAGGATGTTCTTCTTGAACCTTCCCCCCATAGAAATCGAAAGGATCGTTATCACAAAAGGAACGGTGGAAAAGGAAAAACGGTGGTAATAATCCGCCAAAGCGCCGATAAAGGGCAATCCTGCGTTTTTCAAATCCTGAACCAGGCCGGCGGCGTCTTTTGCCGGAAGATCTTCGGCGTCCACTGCCCTTCTTCTGAAAATTTCAGGATGTTCCCGGTAGCCGCCGGTATCTTCCATCGTCTTAACCCGTAAGAATTCGCCTTCCCAGGAATAAATAACGGCGTTGGAGAAGGACCAGTATTCCCCGGTCCAGACAGCCCGGCGCGCCCTGATAAGGGAAAGGAATTCCCCCGCGTCATTTTGTTCGATGATGCTTACGCCGTTTAAACTGGTTGAAGATTCGTCAAAATAATCAACCGAATAGATGAGCTTGCCGTTTCTGGCTTTGATGACAATATCGGAGTTATCCCCCGTAACCTGCTGGTGCAGGAGCTGGCTGTTTAAGTCTTCTTTCTTCTTAAAAGTCGGCACGACAACCTGGTCCTGAAAGAAAAACGAGAAAAACGAGAAAAACGCCCCGAGGATAACCAGGGAGATGCTGAACCGCCAGAAAGGGATCCCTGAAGAAAAAATCGAGGTAAGCTCATTCCGGGCATAGAGATCCCCCAGGGTATAGGCTGCGGCAAAAAGGATGGAAATCGGTATTGCGTAGGAGAGGCTCTTGGGGAGGTAGTAATAGCAAACCAGGAGGATCTGGGACAAAGGCACTTCATAATTCAGGTAACGCCACAGATTGGAAAAAAGGTCGATAAGGGAAAGGAGCATGACGAACATGCCGACGGCGACTAAAAAGACAGGGAAAAACTGCCTGACCAGATACCGATCCAGAATCATATCAATGCCGTATCCTGAATAAACACATGACAAGCCCTATCGAAACGGCCAGGATATTGGGAAGCCACATGCACCAGAAGGGAGGATACCCAAGGCGCGCCCCCAGGGTCTGCCCCCCCAAGAGCATGGCCCAGTAGAGGACCGCAATGATGAGGCCAAAAATAAACCCGACGGTTTGCCCGCTTCTTTTTGCCAGGAGCCCCAGGGGAACCGCCAGGAACACAAAGGAAAGGGCGCCGAAGGGGATCGAAAATTTTTTGTAAAATTCCAGGCGGTACATCGAAAGGCTCCGGTCCTTTTTTATATCCCCTGCCGTTTCGGTTTCCCGGAAAAAGGCCGCAGCCTGATTCGCCCGCCGGTTCCAGCTCTCCCGGTTGGGGCCCTGGCGCAGTATCCCTTCCAGGGTCAGCCCCTGGGTCATTACCTTTCTATACCGCTCATCTATTTTCTCGGTCAGGGCCTTTTCTTTTACCCTGATTTCCTTGAGAACGTCGATGGAACTCATCTGGTTTGGAGAGATGGAAGACACATTCTGAATCATATCCTCCTGGGAAACCCAATAGCGCAAAAATGTAGCGGATGCGTAATCGTAATCCCGCCGGGAAACTTCTTTGGAGGACTGAATAAAGGCGCCCTTCATATCCAGGCTTAACCCCTCTTTCCCGGCGTCCTGCAATTCGGCGTTCCGGGCCATGATAAGCCGGCGCTCCCCGTCCTGGGTTTTGTCCAGGATGAGGATATCGTTGATGTTCTTCCCCTCCACGTTTCCTGTGACCACCACGGTATCCTTAAAACGCTTCACCGAGTTGGATTCCAGTTCCAGGGCCGGGGTAGACGCCATGATCCGCCGCCAAAGCCGCGAAAACTGTATGGTTCCCATAGGCAGAAGGACATCGTTGGCATAAAAAGAAAGCAGGGAAATAAGAACCCCCACCACAATAGTGGGGATAAAAACGTTGCGGTAGGGAAGTCCCGAGGAAAGCATAACGAGGATTTCATTGTCCGAAGTAAGTCGGCCTATGGTCATGAGGACCCCCACCAGGGCGGCGAAGGGGGCCGACATGGCGATGATAGACGGTATGGCATAGAATACCAGCAAGGCCACCTGATAAAACGGAACCTTCTTGGTCAGAATTTCCTGGGCCAGAAGCAACAGCTGGTTGACAAAAAAAATGATAAAGAAAAACAGAAACGCCACCAGGAAAGAAAACAAGGTTTCAGATACAAGGTATCTGAACAGAGTAGCTGAAATAATACGGCCGTTTCTAAAAGGACCCTGCCGGAAAATAACCGCCATTATACTCCCGTAGATCCAAAACCCCCGGCGCCCCGGTCTGTTTTTGACAACCCGGCTGCTTCCATGAAGGATACCCTGCATACCGGGGCAATAACCAGCTGGGCAATACGGTCCCCGTCCTTTACGGTAAACTCCTCATTCCCCAGGTTGATTATGATAACCGAGACCTCTCCCCGATAGTCCGAATCTATAGTGCCGGGAGAGTTCAGCACCGTAACCCCGTGCCTCAAGGCCAGCCCGGACCGGGGCCGCACCTGGCCTTCGTATCCCGCCGGGATTTCCAGGATCAAACCCGTCGGAATCCGCACCCGGCCCAGGGGGGGGACGCTTACCGGAGAGGGAAGCCGGGCCATAAGGTCCGCCCCGGCTGCGCCCTCAGTGGCATATCCCGGAAGCCGGGCGGAAGGATCTTGTTTGAATACCCTGACCGGTTGAATTCCCTGGTTTTCCATGGCCTTCCTTTTCGGCCCCTTTAACGGCGGGGCCTGTCGTTCCGGGGGCGGCGCTCCTCGCCGGAGCTTTCCCCCGCCGGATCAATGGCGTCAATATAGGAAAGGTTAAGCCTGCCCATCTTATCGATTTCCAGCAGCTTGATCGGTATTTCCTGCCCTTCTTTAAGCACATCCGTAACTACGGCGATACGCTGGCGGGAAAGCTTGGAAATATGCACCAGCCCCTCCTTGCCGGGAAGTATTTCCACAAAGGCGCCAAAATCCATGATGCGCCGCACCACGCCGTTGTAAATCCTCCCCACTTCCGGGTCCGACACGATGCCTAAAACAGCGGCCCTGGCGTTGTCGGCATCCTGGGTGTTTTTCCCGTAAATGGTAACCGTCCCGTCGTTGTCGGTGTTGATAGTAACGCTGTACTGTTCGCAGAGGGCTTTGACGTTCTTTCCCCCCGGGCCTATGAGGGCGCCTATCTTGTCCACATCTATCCGCAGGGTCACGATCTTGGGGGCGTATTCGCTGATATGATCCGTGGGCTTCTGTATGGTTTTATTCATGACCGAAAGAATATGAAGCCTGCCCCGCCGGGCCTGATCCAAGGCTTTCCTCATCACCTCGGGACTTACCCCGGCGATCTTGATGTCCATTTGGAAACCCGTGATGCCCTCGGCGGTTCCGGCCACTTTAAAGTCCATGTCCCCCAGGTGATCTTCTTCACCCAGAATGTCCGAAAGCACGGCATAACGGTCCCCGGGACCGCCCTTCCCTTCGGTAATAAGCCCCATAGCTATCCCCGCTACAGGCTTCTTCATGGGAACCCCGGCGTGAAGCAGGGCCAAAGTACCCCCGCATACCGACGCCATAGACGAAGAACCGTTGGATTCCATGATTTCCGAAACAACCCGTATGGTATAGGGGAATTCTTCTTTGGAAGGAATCATGGCTTCCAGGGACCGGCGGGCCAGGTTTCCGTGGCCTATTTCCCGGCGGCCCGTCCCCAAACGGCCAACCTCCCCCACAGAATAGGGGGGAAAATTGTAGTGGAGCAGAAAATTCTCCCGCTTGTCCCCTTCAATATCGTCAAAGATCTGCTCGTCAAAGACCGTCCCCAGGGTAGTGACCACCAGGGCCTGGGTCTCGCCACGGGTAAAGAGGGATGAACCGTGGGCCCGGTTAAGGATGCCGATTTCGCAGGTAATATCCCGTATGTCCTCAGTCCCCCGTCCGTCTACCCGCAGCCCCTTGTCCAGAATGGACGAGCGCAGTATCCCGTACTCCATCTCTTCAAAGAGGGCGTCAAAAAGTTTTTTCTGAACCTCGTCGGCAAGCTGCTCCTCATATTGGGACGAGACGTCAGCCTTGACTTGGGCTATAGCTTCATGGCGCTCCTGTTTGCCCTTAACAAAGCAGGCGGCTTCAAGCCGGGGATAGGCGGCGGTACGAATGGCGTCCCTGTTTTCCAGGGTCAGGGTGATTTCCGCCAGGGGAAGCTTTTCTTTCCCCGCAAGTTCCCGCAGCTTTTCCTGAAGATTGCAGAGTTCAAGGATGACCCCCTGGGCCTTTTCCAGGGCGGCGATCATCAGGTCTTCGCTGACTTCCGAAGCGCCCCCTTCAACCATAGTGATGCCCTCTTTAGTCCCGGCCACCACGATTTCCAGCGAGGACTTCTCGATTTCCTCATAGGTGGGATTCACCACAAGTTCATCCCCCAGGGCGCAGATACGCACCCCCGCAATAGGACCGTTGAAGGGAATGTCTGAGATATGCACCGCAGCGGAGGCGGCGATGATGGCCACAATGTCCGGGGGATTCATCTGATCCGCTGAAACGGTAGTGGGGACCACCTGTATTTCCCGGCCAAAACTCTTTTCAAACAGGGGCCGCATAGGCCGGTCTATAAGCCGGGACACGAGGATTTCCTTGTCCTTGGGGCGGCTTTCCCGCTTAATGAATCCGCCGGGGATCTTCCCGGCGGCGTAGTATTTTTCGTTATAGTCTACCGTTAAAGGGACATAATCCAGACCCTCTACCGCTTCCTGAGACGAACAAACCGTGGCAATTACCCCGGAACCCGCATATTGGGCAAACACGGCGCCATTAGCCTGTTTTGCAATCCTGCCGGTTTCAAGGATAAGCTCCTTGCCGGCGATTTGAAGTGTTACTCTTTGAACCATAGTTCCTTTTCCACAATAAATTCAAATTTTGAACATATCCGGCGCATCCTGCCGGAATACAAAAAACCCGGTACCGGCCTCCTGCTCGTCTGACCGATTCCGGGCGTTACGTCTGGTAAAACCGGCGGTTTAATGGGAAAGCCTCCGGTCTTCCCAGTTTACTTGCGGAGCCCCAACTCCTTGATGAGCGACCGGTATTTTTCCAAATTCGTCCGCTGTAAGTATTTCAAAATACGGCGCCGCTTCCCTACCAAGATCAATAATCCGCGCTGGCTGGACTTGTCCTTTTTAAATTGCTTGCAGTGTTCCGTAAGCTGGTTAATCCGCTCGGTCAACAACGCAACTTGAACTTCCGACGCGCCGGTATCTTTCTCATTTTTACCGAATTTAGTCACGAGGGAAGCCGCTTCTTCCTTGTTTAATGCCATATAGTTACACTCCTCAAAAACACATAAAGACCGTTTACATCTTCAAGAGTAAGGGCCGGCTTTTAAAAACTCGATCCATTCCGCCTTAACCGGAAGAGGAACAAAAACGCCTTCTTTTTCGACGGAAACATCGGCTTTTATTCCCGGTCCCGGATCCTTCCCGTGAAGCAACGCACTATACCGGCCCGGCGCCGGGATTATCCGGTTTTGGGAAGCGGTATGATAAAACCACCCGCCAGATCGAAAACTTACGGCCATTCCGGTAACATCAATTTCAACATTCCGGCCTAAAAGACGAGCAGCCCTGGACAAATCCCCTTCGGCAATCGCAGACCGAATCCGGCTGGAACTTACCGGATGAAGGCCTTCCAAAACAGGGTCCGCCACCTCAACGAGAATCCCCGTCCCTTTCACAAAGGCTTTAATCTGAGCGGCATCGGTATCCATTTGATAACCACACCGGAACCCGGCGCCTATAATCATAAACAGGGGGTTTGCCCGCCTAATAAGAAGATCAAGAAATTCCCTACCAGCCATTTTACTGAAATTCAGAGAAAAGTCAATCAGAATAACCGCCTCCACCCCCATATTCTCAAAAAAGGCAAGTTTTCGGTTAAGACTAAGGATGTCCCCGGCCCATCCCGGTTTTTTCAGAGCCGCCTTGGGGCTTTGCTTGAAAGTAACCACTGTGGGAATCAGGGAAGGCCGCTTACGGATTATCCCCTCAATGAGCGCCCGGTGACCCCGGTGTATGCCGTCAAAAACCCCGACGGTAAGGGCAGTCCCCTGTTCCACGCCGGGCAGTTCATCTTTCAGCGCCCCCTGGATAAACCGGGACCATTCAAGGGTCAGCATAGACATACCCGTAACCCCAGCGGCCCCCGTCTTTTTTTTCGATGACCGCGATTAAATCCCCTTTTCTGTCAAACACCCCCGCGTAGTCTGCATCTGCAATCCCGGAGAAAAACCGCAGCGCCCCGTTCTTCACAAGAGGGTCCAAGGGCTGCCCCCGGCGGATGCTGGAGCCCGCGCCGTCCTCCGCTTCCATGCAGGGTATACCCAGGGCGGCGAACGCCTCCGGCGTGACAGGCCGGAGATCCGCCGGAACCGGGCTGTCTACAGCCTCAGCAAGACGGATCCCCCCAATTCCGGTGCGTATCAGCGCCGCCAGGTAGCCTCGGGAACCTGCCGCCAGGGCTATGTCCCGGGCCAGGGAGCGGATGTAAGTCCCCTTGGAACAGCGTACCCGGATTTGAGCCAAAGGAGGTTCGAAGGACAGGAGTTCCAGGGCGTGAATCACCACCGGGCGTTCCCGCATCTCCACCGGCGTCCCTGAACGGGCAAGGGCGTAAGCCCGCTTCCCGTCCACATGAACCGCCGAATATGCCGGAGGCGCCTGGAGTATATTCCCCCTGAACCGGGGGAGAACCCCTTCCAGGGTCCCCCGGTCCGGGAGCGGCGCTTGTGCAACCAGAACCCCTTCGGGGTCCAGAGTATCGGTTTCCATCCCAAACCGGATAGTCCCCTCGTACTCCTTGTCACATCCTGAAACCCAGGGGGTAAGCTTCACCGCCCGGCCTGCCAAAACCAGGAGCAGTCCTGAGGCGAATTTGTCAAGCGTTCCCGTATGGCCCACTTTGCCGGTAGAAAAGGCTTTTTTTATTTCGTTTAAGGCCTGAAACGAGGTAATCCCCGGTTTTTTATTCAACAGGATGAAGCCGGAGATCCCCTTTGAGTTTTCACCTGCCTTCATGTCCGGATACGCTCTCCTGATTAGCCGTATCATCACTGCCGGACAATTCCGCCGGGCGGGATAACCCCTCAATCTTTTTTATAAGATCAAACCCCTCCCTCATTCCTGAATCCTCAAAAAATCTGAGGCGGGGGGTTTGGCGCAGCCTGACCTCTTTGGCAATCTGGGACTGGATAAAACCGGCGGCGCTTTGCAAACCCGCGACTCCCTTGGCAATCCCTTCGGGAGTCTTGAAACTTGAAACATAAACATTGGCATAGGAGAAGTCCCGGGATACGCTGACCCTGGTAACCGAAAGAAAGGTATCCACCCTGGGGTCTTTAATCCGCCCTTCCACGATAAGGGCGCCTATCTTTTCCTGAATGAGGCGCCCTACCCGTTCCAGCCTGTATTCGCCCATGTTCCCAGCCTAGCCCAGCTTCCGCGCCACTTCGACAATTTCAAAGACTTCAAACTGATCGTCTATCCTGATGTCGTCAAAACCCTCAAGACCCATGCCGCATTCGTAACCCGCAGCTACTTCCCTGACATCGTCCTTGAAACGCCTGAGGGAAGCGATCTTCCCCGTATGGATGACAATATCTTCCCGGAGGACGTTGACGCTGGCGCTCCGTTTGACCGTCCCCGAAAGAACATAACAGCCGGCGATGGTTCCGATCTTGGGTACCTTGAAGGTATTCCGAACTTCCACCTGGGCGATGACCTCTTCTTTCGTATCCGGTTTGAGCATCCCTTCCATGGCCTGCTGTATCTCTTCCACCGCCTTGTAGATGATGTTGTACTTGCGTATATCCACCTTCTCCTGCTCCGCCAGAAGCTTGGCCTTGGGAACCGGGCGCACGTTGAACCCTATGATGATGGCGTTGGAGGCGATAGCCAGATCCACGTCCCCTTCATTGATGGCCCCCGGAAGGGCTTGAATGACGTGGAGCCTGACTTCCTTGGTAGACAGCTTTTCAAGGCTGGCGCGGAGGGCCTCGGCGGATCCCTGGACATCGCTCTTGATGATGACCTTGAGTTCCTGAATGGCCCCCTCATTGATCGTGTCCCGAAGGTTGTCCAGGGTGATCTTTCTGATGTTTTTGGCATCCTCAAAACGCTTGAGTTCCTGCCGCTTTGCCGAAACGCTCCGGGCGATTTTTTCGTCTTCCACCACCTGAAGGGGTTCCCCGGCGTTGGGGCCCCCTTCAAAGCCCAGAACTTCCACCGGCATGGCGGGAGTCGCCTCAGTGACCTTTTCGCCCTTGTCGTTGAAAAGCGCCCGGACCTTGCCGGGCCAGATCCCGGCCACAAAAGAATCGCCTATCTTGAGAGTTCCCCTTTCGACCAGAACAGTGGCGACGATACCCCGGCCATGATCTATCCGGGCTTCCAGTATCTTGCCTTCCGCCTTAAAATCGTAATTGGCTTTAAGATCAAGAATCTCCGCCTCCAGCAGTATGGCGTCTATGAGCTTGTCTATATTTTCTTTTTTAAGCGCCGAAAGTTCCACGAACATGGTCTGCCCGCCCCATTCCTCGGGCATAAGCCCCAAATCGGAGAGCTGGCTCTTGACCCGGTCAGGATTAGCCTCGGGCTTATCCATCTTGTTTACCGCCACGATGATAGGCACTTCGGCTTCCTTGGCATGGTTGATGGCCTCTATGGTCTGGGGCATTACCCCGTCGTCGGCGGCGACTACTAAAACCACAATATCCGTGACCTGAGCGCCCCGGGCGCGCATACGGGTAAAAGCCTCATGACCGGGGGTGTCCAGGAAGGTGATCTTCCCATTGGGGGTGTCTACCGTATACGCCCCTATGTGCTGGGTGATGCCCCCAAATTCCCCGGCCACTACGTCGGAACTCCGTATGGCGTCCAGGAGCTTGGTCTTACCATGATCCACATGGCCCATCACCGTTACCACCGGGGGCCGCATGATCTTCGTGGCATCGTCATCGGCTTCGGTGGCAATGACCGTTTCGTCGTAAAGACTGATGATGTTAACATCCGCCCCGTATTCAGCGGCAAGGAGCGTAGCGGTATCCGCGTCGATTTGCTGGTTTATCGTAACCATCATTCCCATAGCCATCAATTTATGGATGAGATCCGATGCCTTGAGATTCATCTTTTTGGCCAGTTCAGATATGGATACTACTTCCATGATGTCAATGGACTTGGGAACCGGGTTGGTCACATTGGCGATCTTTTTCTTGGTCTGGAGGAGTTTCTCCTCCATTTCCTGTTCCCTGCGCTGATACGCCGCCTTTTTCGGCTTGAACGTCTTTTTAGCGGGGCCTTTTCCGTCGATGACCGGGACTGACGAAAGAGGCGCGTTTCCCGGACCGCGGGGCAATCCCGGCCTGGGACCGGTACGGGGCGTAAACCCTCCGCCCGGCCCGGTACGGGGACCTGCAAACCCTCCGGGACGATTACCCCCCGGCGCGCCGCCTCCGAACCTGGGGCCTCCCGGTCTGGGACCGCCCGGACCGGTATAGGGACGCTGCCCCGGACCAGTATAGGGACGCTGCCCAGGCCCGGCATAAGGACGCTGCCCCGGACCGCCCCGGTTTCCCTGCCCGTCGCCGCCCGGTCTGTTGTTACCCCCGGGCCTGCCCCCTCCTATCCTGCCGAAAGCGCCGCCGGGGCGCGGGGTAAAGGAGCCTCCGCGGTCGCCCCGGTTAGGGCCGGCATCGTCCCGGGGAGGACGGGGCCCTACAAAGCGTCCGCCCACCTTACCCGCCGCGCCGGTAGGACGCTGGGTGATGGGCAGAGAGAGCACCTGCCGCTCAGCCACAGGGGGGGGAGCGGCAGCACCGGGTTTCTCGTCTTTCCGGGCTTCCACAGGAACGCTTTTATTCGATACCGGCCCGGGCAGCGGGGCGTTTCCCGGCTCTTTGGGGGGGGCTGCTTCGACAGGGGCCGGGGGAGGAGGAGGGGAATCCCCCTCGGCGTTTCCGTGTCTGGCGGCGACTACGATCTTAGGCTGAGCCCTTTTCGCCGGCTCCTGGGCCGGAACGGCAGACACAGGCGCGGTTTTCTTTTTTACAACGATCACCTTTTTGACTGCGTTCAGGGAAGAAGCCGTTTTTTCCCCTTGAGCTTCACGATCGTGTCTCTGCCGCTTAATGAGTTCTACTTTGGGTTTTTGGGCGTTATCTAATTCCTCAGCCATGATCCACCTTTAAATGCTTCGATTTCTCGAAAGTCCTTATTCTTCCTCATATTCAAAACTAAGCCCGACTCCGCAGTTCGGACAGCTTGTCATCGAAGGATTAATCTTCCCGCCGCATTCGGGACATTCATATTCTTCGACTTCGGCATCTTCCTCTGCCGCCGCCGCTTCACCGGTTTCCCCGTCGGATGCGCCCTCTGCGGGTACTTCCGTTTCGACGACAGCCTCTTCCGCTTCCTCTTCTTCCACGATCTCCACGAAATCTTCAATGAGTTTACGCAGAATATCCAACTGCTCCGGGGTAACCCCCTTGAGGCCGGAGAGGGCATCGTCCTGAAGATCCAGGAAGTCTTCGATAAAATCGACGCCGTTTTCCAGCAGCGCCGCAGCGGTTTTCTGATCCACCCCGGGAAGCTCTGAAATGCGGGAGATCTCTTCTTCGTACTCCTCGACATCCCCAAATAGTTCCGAAACCGCACGCCGGGATTCGCTGGCAATATCCATTTCCGCAAACTGGGCGTCGGTCTTGACATCAATGTTCCAGTCCGCAAGGCGGTTCGCCAGCCTGACGTTAAGCCCCTGTTTTCCAATTGCCAAAGAAAGCTGGGATTCGGCCACCACCGCCAAAGCCTGATGCTTGGACTCATCCAGGACGATCACATCCCGGACTTCCGCCGGCGAGAGGGCGTTCTTGATGAACTTCCGGGGATCCGGATCGTACTTGAGAATATCGATCTTTTCTCCTTCCAGTTCCCGGATGACCGCCTGAATGCGTACCCCCTTGAGGCCCACGCAGGCCCCCACGGGATCAACATCGTCCCGGTTGGAATAAACCGCAAGTTTGGTACGATACCCCGGCTCCCGGACTATTTTATGAATCTCCACGGTCTTGTCGTAGATTTCCGGAACTTCAAGCTCAAAAATGGCCCGGACAAAATCCGTATGGGCCCGGGAAAGGACGATCTGAAGCCCTGAAGGGATTTTATTTACTTCTATAATAAGGGCTTTGATACGGTCGTTAACATGGTAGCTTTCCCGGGGGGACTGGTATTTTTTGGGGAGTATTCCCTCAAGTTTCCCCAGGTCCACATAAATGGTCCCGTTCCGTTCCCGCTGGTAATACCCGATAATGATCTCTCCGACCTTCTCCTTATACTCTGAATAGAGGCTGTCCTTCTGTATCTCTCTGATAGACTGGTGGGCGGTCTGTTTGGCGCTTTGCACCGAAAGCCGGTCGAACTCCTTAGGATCCACCTCGATGAGAAGTTCATCCCCGATTTCGGCGTCGGGGTTAAGTTCCCGGGCCTCTTCAAGGTCTATCTCCGCCACCGGATCATAAACCCCGTCCACTATCTTTTTCTGGGCATAAATCGAGACTTCCCGGTTGTCTTCACTGAACCTGACCGTGGCGTTATCCGCGTTTCCGAACCGGCGTTTATACGCCGCCAAGAGGGTGTTTTCTATGGTCCGCAGGATCAGGTCCTCTGAAATACCCCGATCCTGAATCAACTGGTTAATTGCCTCCGACATATTCGTAGCCACGAGATTAAACCTCCTGTCCTTTTATGATGTTCCGGCATAACGCCATACCCCTGGCTATTGCCGGGCGGAACCGGCCAAGAACCCGCGAATCGAGAGTTTTTTGCATACCTTTGCAAAAAACTCAGTATCCTAGACGCCGTTTTCCAGCAGCGCAGCGTCTTCCAAGCGCGCCTTACCTATAATCCCGTAAGACAACGAGACCACGCCCTCTTTCCCTTTGAGGGTTATCCCTTGGGAATCGGCAGCCAGAAGTATACCCCCAATCCAGCCGGAACTATCCGTCCGGTAACACCGGACCCCCCGGCCCAGATAAAACCGGAATTCCGCTCCGTCTTTGATAAGGCGGTTTATTCCCGGAGAAGATACCTCCACGTAAAGGTCCCTGCCGGGAAAAGCCAGTTCCAGCCTGGGAAGGATGGCACGGTGGACACGGGAACAATCATCGGTCCCTATGGGACTGCCGCTTCCCGCCGGATCGCCCTTGTCTACCGCCGCCCGGATCTGTATGGTCTCCCGGCCTCTGGACACGGTTAATTCTATCAAGGTCATCCCCAATCCCCGGACTACCGTTTCCAGGGAATCAAATACCGGATCCGCTTCCCTCGGGGTATACCGCATTACTCCGCCTTTCCGTTATAAAAAAAGGGTCGTTCGACCGACCCTTTTTAACTGAATCTCGACTGTCTCTCTTACTATATCCATATCGTATAATCTTGTCAATATAAAATAAAGCAATATATAATATGATTGCTTATGAACGCCTCTGCCTGGAAAAAGGTGACTTTTTTCTTTTGCTGCCTCTGCTGTATTCCGGCCATACTGAGTTCCGCAGGTTTTGTCTTTTCCCATATCGATCATAATTGTACAGGTTCAGGATGTCCGGCCTGCGCGCAGATACAGGAAGCTGTAAAGTTCCTGGGGTTCCTCGGCGTTTCCCTCACCGTGATCCTTACCGGAGGGGTCCGTAAACAGGCCGCCCCGTATACGTCCCCTTTTATTACTGCCACGCTCCCGCCCCTTACGGGGATCACCCTTAAAGTCCGTTTCAACACCTGATGGGGCTTCCTTAATTTCCGCGGCGTTTGTCCCGGAATCTTAAATTCCGGGTTAACCGCTTTTTTTCATATTACGAGGAGAATTTTTATGAAACACTGGAGAGGAATTATATTCCTAGTGATACCTGCGAAAACATCTGGGGGAACCCCCGTCTTACATATCCCGCCCGGCGCGCCGGCTCTGAAGAGGGCTCTGGAATCATGACGGTTCTTTCCTGCCGGGATGTTTCATTTGCCTACGAGGGAAATACCGTTCTCAGGGACCTGAATTTTACCCTGGAAGAAGGGGATTACCTTTGGGTCATCGGGGAAAACGGTTCCGGAAAAAGTACCCTTATCCAGGGCATCCTGGGATTGAAGAAGCCCGGCTCCGGGACGATAGCCCTGGGGGGCGAGCTTACGTCCAGGGAAGTAGGATACCTCCCGCAGCAAATGCCGGGACGCCAGGATTTTCCCGCCGGAGTCTACGAAGTCGTTCTTTCGGGGAGACTGGGGAAACGGGCCTTTTATCCCTTTTACACCCGCCGGGACAAACAGATTGCGGAGGAAAACCTGACCCGCCTGGGAATAGGGGATTTGCGGAACCGGTGTTACCGGGAACTCTCAGGCGGCCAGCAGCGGCGGGCGCTTTTGGCCCGTTCCCTCTGCGCCGGTTCCCGGCTCCTCGTCCTGGACGAGCCCGCGGCGGGTCTCGATCCCCTGGTCACCCCGGAACTCTACCGCCTCATTGAAAAGATAAACCGGGAGGCCGGCCTTACGGTCATCATGGTTTCCCATGATATTCAGGGCGCCCTGCGCTACGCCTCCTGCATACTCCATCTGAAAAACGAACAGCTCTTCTTCGGGAAGCCGGAGGATTACAAAAAATCCGAAGCCGGGAAGAATTTTTTGGGGGACAGCGCCAATGATTGAATTACTTCTGGAAATGTTTTCCTACACGTTTCTTGTCAGGGCGGTTGTCGTCGGGTTCCTGGTATCCCTGTGCGCCAGCCTCCTGGGGGTCAGCCTGGTTCTAAAACGCTACTCCATGATAGGGGACGGCCTTTCCCATGTGGGGTTCGGAACGCTGGCCATCGCCACGGCTATGAACGCCGCTCCCCTTACGGTGTCTATTCCCGTGGTAGTGGCCGCGGCCTTCTTCCTCCTCAGGTTGAGCGAGAACCATAAGATCCGGGGGGACGCCGCCATTGCCATGATCTCCTCCGGCGCTCTGGCTGTAGGGGTAATGGTGATCTCCGTGACCACCGGGATGAATACGGATGTGTGCAACTACCTTTTCGGCAGCATCCTGGCTATGAGTAAAAGCGACGTTACCCTGAGCGTTATTCTCTCCGTGACGGTATTGACCCTCTTTGTACTCTGTTACAACAGGATCTTCGCGGTCACCTTTGACGAAAACTTCGCCAAGGCTACGGGTACAAAAACCGGGATCTACACCATGCTCATCGCCTTTCTCACCGCCATCACCATAGTTCTTGGAATGAGGATGATGGGAGCCATGCTCATATCAAGCCTCATCATCTTTCCCGCCCTCACCTCCATGCGTATCTGCAAGAGGTTCAAAACAGTAACCCTGAGTTCCGCACTGGTTTCGGTGATCTGTTTTTTTATCGGCGTGACGCTTTCTTACCTCTTCGCCGTGCCGACCGGGGCCAGCGTGGTGCTCTGCAACATCCTGGCCTTCTTTATCTTTTGGGGCATAGCCCGGGGCCATGCCCTGATTAAAAGGACTAAACGAAATGAAAACCGCTGGAAATGAATTACGATTAGCAGGAATCCCGGAGCATACATGGCGCGGCATCTTTGCCTGCCTGCTGCTTGCCGTCTTAGCCGGCTGCGGTCCCGGCGCCGCAGTTCAGCGCAACGCCGCCGGGACCAGATCGGTAGCCCTGCCGGATTCGGGGACGGCGGACACCGCCGGTATCAAAGCGGTAACCCTGCCGGATGCGGGCAGCCGGGATTTGGGGACGGCGGACGCCGGCATCCAGGGCGGCGCGGCGGCTGGGGGGGCAGCGGATTCTGTCTTTGAAATAAAAGAAAAGATGTTCATCGCCCAGACCAACGATGTCTACCTTAACCCGGAAGACTATATGGGAAAGACCATCAAGCTGGAAGGGCTCTTCAAATCTTATGCTGTAGAGGCATACGGCACTTCCTACTGCTTTGTGATTCGCTATGGGCCCGGCTGCTGCGGCAACGACGGGAGCGCCGGGTTTGAGGTAGCCTGGGACGGGGGGTCTGTTTCAGAAAATCCCTATCCCGAGGAGGACGCCTGGGTGGAAGCAACCGGGATCTTGAAATCTTACGAGGAAGACGGCTTCCCCTATTTATACCTCGCCCTTTCGGCCCTCAATGTAAAAGAGGATCGGGGTGCGGAATTTGTCTCCCAATAAGCCGGGGCGTCATCTCTATGCTCTGGGACAGGGGCTGAATGAGGGGGGAGGGAAAACCGGTCTTTTCAGCCATCTTTCGGAATCGAACCGAAGACCTCATGATTACAAGTCAAGTGCTCTACCGACTGAGCTAAGATGGCGTTTTCCTGAGTGAAAGAT
>JAISOQ010000308.1 GCA_031275515.1 Treponema sp.
TGAGTGAATTGCTCTGGGATATGAAACCCCTTTTATACTATGGCGCCGCGTTATCCGTCAAATTACAGATTCCTTCCTGGCCTGTCGGCTTTTATGCCGCGCCTTCCGCAAAGATAGGAATTGCCGGCCGTTCGGGCTTTATCGAAGATCGCGATTGGCTGGATTCGACTGACAATTATTTAACCAATTATTCAATACACGATAATTATATGGAAAACGCATGGTTTTTCGACGGAGATATTGGGATTTCCCTCCCGTTACGGCCCGGCAGGACTTTCAATCCGGTAATCTCCGCCTTTGGCCGTTTCAGTTACATGGAAATGAGATGGATTTCCCGGGACGGGTACACCCAGTATGGCGATAATTCTTCCTTAATGCCCCCCTATGTTCCCTGGGACGATTCCTTTCCAAAGATCAAGTTTTCCGGGGAGGGAATCCAATACTCTCAGTTCTGGATTCTCGTTGCTCCGGGCATTGCCGCAAATTTCCCGCTTTCGAGCTTTTTCACGCTGAATTGCGCCTTTACCATAACCCCCATTATTTGGGCGGCTGCAGAGGATCTGCACCTGTCCAAAAATTGGGAATTTAAGGACTATCCCCAGGGCGGTCTGGCATTCGAACCTCAAATACAGGCGCTTTTTTTTCCGAATCGCCGCTGTTCTTTATCCCTCCAGGTATCCTGGCGCTATATAAGCGGCGCCATAGGAGACAGCTGGAAGAAACCCATAACCGGCAGCACATTGTATATAAAGACAGGAACCGCGGGCGCGGGTTTTCATGCGTTAAATACCGGAATTTCCTTCAAGGTATACTTTTAAGGCGGGAAACAGTTTCCGGTCCGAGCCGGCAAAATCCAGTTTTTCAATCTCCGCAAAATCCGCCCATTTCCAGGCGCTGTGTTCGCCAAGCACAAAATCAAGGTTTTTAAAATAGACAAGGCAGGCCCGCAGTTCCCGGACAACGCCCCGGTGTTCAAAAGAAGCCGAGGCTATGCAGGGGCCGGCCGTTACGGTTACCCCGAATTCCTCCCGGAATTCCCGAATCAGGGCTTCTTCGCAGCTTTCCCCTTCCTCAGCCTTGCCGCCGGGAAATTCCCACTTTCCCCCCAAATCCCCGCCGGGAACACGCCGTGCGATAAAAAGCCTGTTCCCCTGTACCGCGATACCGGCAACGGAAACGGCGTTCACTAAAGCAGCAGTACCGAGGGAAACAAAAAGTGAAGCGCCGCGGCGGCGATGGCCGCGAACCCCACCACTTTTTTGTGATTCAATAAAAACCGGCCTGCGTTAACAGGCTGATCTTCTTCCAGGGTACTCTGATTACGGTAAAAATCAAATACCAGAACAAATCCCGCCACAAGACCGGCGGCTGCGGGAAAGAGGTCTCCAATAACCGGAATATCCCCGTTAGTCGAGGAGAGTATCTTGAGAAGGCCCATAAGCATACTGAGGACACCCAGAATTAGACGGAGAGATTCATTTTTCAAAAATGCCGGAATAGTCAAATGCCCGGAATGTTCGGAAAAATCCCCCCCCTTCTCCGCCTCACCCGAAGATTCGGAAATCAGAAAGAACCCCGCCAGTACGTTAAACAGTATTGACAAAAAGTAAAATTGTATCATATTAATATAGATTCTATCACACTTTACAAAAAATCAACAGGGGGTTTGACCAATCCTCCGGTAAAAATTCATTTGTTTTTCGCTTCCTGTACTACCCCTGTCTGGAATGTCCTGATCTCGTTTCCCGCCTGTACAAGGAGGATAAGTTTCGGGGCATTGAAGGGGAGGGCAAAGCGGAATTCCTCATCTTCCTCTAAAGTGAAGAAGATCCTCTGATTAGCGATGGGCGCTTCCGTTTCCCCTTCCATTAGTTTTTGGGGTATGGAAAGCGCCAGATCAACGGTGCCGGTATAGTAATCATCTCCCAGGGCCTTTTTCTTTATCTCGATATAGGTCTTACCCGAATAGTACAGCGCGGAAATTGTGATTCTGTTCCCCCCGATTTTCAGCTCAGACCGGTCGCGGGTATAATAGAGAAAGAGCATAAAAACACACAGTATCACAATGGTGACGAAAAGCAGAGTTCCGGCCCGGGTGGCAAAAAGCACCCGCAAAATCCCCCCCCTCATTGCCGACCCCGGTTCGTTGATCGCCCGTACCGCTTCCGAAGCCCGCGCAAGCCTGCGTTCCCGTGAATAGTAAAAGACCGCTTCCTGGTTGGGGGAATCCCGGTATCTCGAATTTTCTTCCAGTTGATCCGCGATTGAAGACTTTACCGGTTTACCGCGTTTATCCCCGGCACTCTTGTCCCCGGTCCGTCCGTGTTCCATTGACCCTTTCCTTACTGACGTTCTTTGGCTTTGCCCGCTTTCCTCTTGTTAACGGTTCCAATATAGCGGTAAAGGCTGGCCTCTGAACAGCGCAGTTTTTCGGCCGCGCTGCTCACCGATCCCCTGACCAGGAAAGCGCCGCGATCCATAAGCCGTTCAACAATGACAAGCCGCTCTTCCTGGGTAAAGCTATCCCTTTCATTTTCGGCAATTCCGAATTCTTCCAGTACGGATTTTATGGCCGCTTCCGCGCGGTCGATGAAATTCCCCGCGCGGTCTTCGGGAGCCTTTTCCGCGGGTTCGGCGTGCAATCCCGCTAGGGCCAGAATGCCCTCGCTTAGATCAAGATACCTGCCTACATCAACATTGACGCTTAACATCCCCAGAAGTTTGCCGCTTTCTTTTATAAAAAAGGTGGAAGAACGGAGGACCCTGGAATCCCGTGTTTTTCCCCGGTGGTCGCAGATATAGTCCTGTTTTTTCCACACCCCCCTGGCTACCATGCGCAGGGCAAGGGGGGTTAGCGAATCCCCAACCGCGCGGCCTGAGATACGTCCGTTGGCGATGGCGGTTATGCACATCCGGTCTTCCCGGAGATCCTGCAGCACAACCTCGCAAGTTTCACCACAGGCCCTGCCCAGAAAATCCACCAGAAGGGCGGCGAAATCCATCATACCCATATTTTTATTAAAACCCCCAGAAAGGCGGATGTCAAGAGACGGAAATAATAATTTCTCATTGAAAGCACCAACAAGAAATTATTATCAGGAGAATTTTGATAATAATTTATCATTACGGGGTGTATGTCACTCATTATCTGATAATTATTTATTATAGAGCCTGTCACAAAACTGGGGTTTTAGGACAGGCTCTATGAGTATATGACAATACCGCTGCAAATTTTTGTATTAAATTCGTGCATTTTGAGAAAACCGCCGCCCTCTCCCGTAAATATTTGCCCGGCCGAAAAAAAGCCCCGGAAGGCGGGCTTCCGGGGCTTTTGCGAAGCAGAATTAGAACATTTCTTTACTCATCCGGTCAATTTCTTCGTCAACGGCCTCGTATACGCCGGGGAAGGTGCTTCCCGGACCCCCCATGACAAGACAGGGAATATAGTAGAGTTTGCCGTTGGTCCGGCAGGCCCGTTCAACTTCCGACCTTATCAGTTCTCTTGTCCAGTCGGACTTGTCCAG
>JAISOQ010000027.1 GCA_031275515.1 Treponema sp.
CTTATTCGCTTACCGAAGTCTTGTCGCCGTAGAATTCCTTCCACTTGGCGGCCCGTTCGTCGATAATCGCCTGGCCGCCGGAGGCAAGCCAATCCCGGTATCCCGCGTCAAAAACAGCGTCAAACTGGGCGGGAGAAGCCAGTATGGCTTTGGCATAAATAGCATCCCGTTTCTCGGCGAGTACCTGGCCCATGCCTTCCTCAGATGCAATCACCCCCACATTGGCTTTTCCAAAAACTTTCCGGGGGGAAGATGACATTCTATATGCCCGCTCCAGAATGGCGGGGTCAATATCAGGATAGGCCAATACCCAGGATTTTATCAGCAGTTCCGTCGTGGGCATCTTAATGCCGTTGATGAGAATAGTATAATCAATGTTGTTCGGGGAGTTCATAATTTTGTCTCCCGTCGCCGCGATGGCTTTTACCGCGCCGCCGGGCATTTTTTGGTGGGTAACTCCTTCCTCTCCGAACTGCATGAAGAAGAGGTTGTCCTGCTTGTGAAGCCAGTCAAGGTAGAAAAGGCTTGCCAGGGCTTCCTTGTTGGACGCCGGGAAGAAAACCTTCCGGTCCACCAGGGGGCCGGTCAGGATATAGTGGGTCCCCCCGTTGTTGGGGAAAGGCTGTACCGCAATGAAGTTGGCGTCCGGCCCGGCATTGGTATGCAGGGCGGCAGTAATACTGTTTTTGCCGTCCCGGTAGGGCATATCCGAGTTTTGCATGAATGCGCCTACATAGCCAGACTTCGTCAGATTATCCTGGGTAGTATCCCCTGTTCCGTAAAGGGCGAAGTCCTTCCAAATCAGGTTCTCGTTGTACCACTTGTTCAGTACCCGTGCGGCGGACTTGGCGGCAACTTCCCCGGGAACCGAACTGGGACGGCCCATGTGCCGGTCATCAAAACCGTAGATGAACCAGTCCCGGTCGTTCAGATTGTCCGGAATGAAGGATACGATGAGATGCCGGGCCTGCCAGCCCACATCCTGTCCCATGATAAAAGGAACCATCATGTTCGCGTCCTTGCCCAAAAGGGTCTGGGCGTTGTCCCGGAAGGCGCAGAGCATCCGGTAGAACTCGTCCAGGGTCTTGGGTTCGCTGAGGTTGAGCTTTTTAAGCCAGTCCGAACGGACAAAAACGTTCTGGCTGGTCTCGTTGGAAATCTTCGCTTCCAGCGCCCAGAGCCGCCCGGTTTTTGGGTCCTGGTCGTAGTTGATAAATTCGTCCCCCAGCCAGCCCCAAATATTGGGAAAGAGATCTACATAACGGTTGATGTAGGGGTTCAAATCCAGCACCCCGCCCATGTCCGCGTAAGACTGAATGGTAGGATAACTGTAGGTAACGCAGATGTCCGGGGCGGAACCGCCGGCGAGCAGGTTGTTAAGCTCGTCGGTTTCTGTCCAGCGCCCTACAGGGACAAACGTTACCGCAATGTTGTGATCCCGCAGCAAACCCGCTTTGATCCAGTTGGTGTAGAAATTGTTTTCCGGCTTCGACCTGCCGCCGTCCAGACCGCGGTCAAAGATTTCCACGGTGATAGACCTGGTTTCCTTGAACCGGTAAGTATTACCCGACTTGACAAGCCCAAGCTGATTGAGCGCCGCATCGGTAACCGCCGTTTTCTCCACCGTCTGTCCCGGAGCCGGGGCAGCGCCAGGGCTTCCCTGTCCGCCCTGGCCACCGGCAAAAAGCATCGTGCCTGTCAGGGCAGCCACGAATAGAACCAGTAAAAATTTTTTCATTCCTTGCCTCCTGTAATGTATATTTATTCCTTTACTGCGCCGAGAGTGGCGCCGGTAATGAAATACTTTTGAAGCCAGGGATATACGATCAGAATCGGTACCGTGGCGAACATCACCGATGCGGCCCGGAGGGTTTCTCCCACGCCGGGGGTGGTAAAACCTTCCAGGGTGGCCGTCTCCATGCTGTTGGTGGTGTTAAGAATGTTGTAAAGTAAAAGCTGTATCGGAAAGAGGTCCCGGTTTTTCACGTACATCAGGGCGTCGGAAAAACCATTCCACCGGCCCACGGCGTAAAACAGCGCCAGGGTTGCCAGTACCGGGGTGGACAAAGGCAGGTATATGCGAAGCAGTACCTTCATGGGCCCCGCCCCGTCGATCTCCGCCGATTCACGGAGGCTCAAGGGTATGCCAAAAAGGAAGCTCCGCATGATGATCATATTAAAGACCGAAAGACAGTTCGGGATGATAAGCACCCAGGCCGTATCAAGCATCCCGAGGGATTTCAGCAATAGATACGTAGGGATAGTACCCGCGCCGAAATACATCGTGATGATGATCACCGTGTTAAGAATCTTCTTCCCTATCATCTGATCGTAGATAAAAGGATACGCGCAGAGAGTCGTCATGGAGAGGGACAGGAACGTACACCCCACCGTAAGTATGGCCGTCCACCAGAAGGAACGTATGTAGCGGGCGTCATGCAGGATTGTTGTATAGGCGTCCCAGTTGAGATCCACCGGCCAAAGCATTACTTCGTTTCGCACCAGGGCATTTGCGCCGGAAAGGGAACGGGCCAAAAGGTTTATCATAGGGAGGATGCAGATGACGATAAGACCCAGGCAGATGATGATGACAACGAGGTCCCCGGCAGTAATGGAACGCGCTTCAGATGATTTTATTCGCAGCTTCATTTTTCACCTCCTACCAAATACCGCGTTCGCCGAGTTTTTCGGCTACGGCGTTGGCGCTTAACACAAAGACAAGGCCGATTACCGACTGGAACAGGCCCACCGCGGTGGCCAGAGACACCCGCATGGCTTTGATCCCGTAGTTATACACAAATATGGAAAGCACATTGGACACGTTGTTGACCAGATCGTTTTGCAGGGTATACGGCCGGTCAAAATCGGAACCTACGATGCGGCCCAGGCTCATAATCAGCAGGATGATGATAGTGGGTTTGATTCCCGGCAGGGTGATGTGCCATATCTTACGGAAACGCCCTGCGCCGTCTACCGTAGCGGCTTCGTAAAGTTCCGGATTAATGCTCGTAATGGCGGCCAGGTAAATGATGGTGTTCCACCCTACGCTTTGCCATATTCCCAGAAAAATGTAGGTAAAAACCCAGTGAACCGGTTCGTCCAGAAAGTGTATCGGGCTCATGCCCATCCGTCCCAGAACTATATTCACCAGCCCCTGGGTCGGCGGGTTGGGCGCAAAGAGCCGCAGCGCCATGCTGGAAATGATGATCCACGAAAGGAAGTGGGGCATGTAGGCCACCGTTTGAGTGATGCGCTTGAATGTCCTGAAACGGAGTTCGCTCAGCAAAATGGCCAGGATGACCGGAGCGGGAAAACCGAGTACCAGATCCAGTGCGTTCAGCATTACTGTGTTCCGCAGGGCATAGAGGAAATCCCTGTTTTGGAAGGCTTTGATAAACCACTCAAAACCGTGGTTAGCGGCCCAGGGCACTTCCCAGACCGGTTTGAGAAAATTGTTTTGCTTAAAGGCAATCAGGATATTCACCATAGGCGCGTAACGGAATACGAGGAAAAACACAATGGGCGGCAAAAGCAAAAGGTAGAGTACTCCGTAACGTTTGAGGTAAGTTATCCGCCGGGTCTGTAATGATTTTGGTAGAGACGACGCCATATTCTCTCTCCTTCCTTTAATAGAATTGTTCCCGTTTCCGGTTTTGCAATATCTCACCCGGCCCTGAAGCATAACGCAAAGGAACCTGCGATCCTCCTTGCAGCCAAGGGCTGAGAATTTTAAAAACTTGATAGAAAACAAGGATACTGACGCCGGCAGGAATACCGGCGCCGGATAGACGCACCCCTAAACAGGAAATTAAATAATAATGGGGGGTGGGGGGGGGGGGGGAATAAGGTTGCACATAAAATCTTTTATTTAAAATTTATTTTTTTTTTAAATTATAATA
>JAISOQ010000035.1 GCA_031275515.1 Treponema sp.
TCGCCGGACGGAGGGACTCTTTCCTACCAGTGGTACTCCAATACAACGAACAGCTATACGGATGGTACGCCCATCGCCAACGAAACCGGGAATACCTACACGCCGATTATTACCAGCGATGGTACGACCTATTACTGGGTAAAAGTGACCAACACCATTGCTGATAACAATGATGGCGGGAACAAGACAGCCACGTTACAGAGCAGTATAGTAAGCATCGTTGTCAGCTCCGTGCCGCTGGTGGAGAAGATCGAGGCCGGCGGTTCCAGTACCCCGGTGTACCGGTTTACACCGAAAAGCGGCAAGACATGGAGCGACTATAAAGAGATTACCTTTACAGTAATGGTAACCGACGAGGACACCTACGGTAAGTCAGCACGAGCGTATGTGGCGGGAAATTATGCGGCCTCCGTTTTTGGGACTACTGGCGAAAATGGCGTGTATTCGAATTGGAATGCCGCCAGGCTTGTTAAGATTACCGATGGCACGGCCGTTTCTACCTTGCTTGGAGACTGCGGCCTTTCCACCTGGAAAACATTGGCTTATCCCGTTGTTCTGGAGGACCTCAATAATGACCAAAAAGATAGCGCGTATGTGCCGGACACCTATTATCCCGGCTCTGAGGACACCGGCCCCTTCTATTTCGGCCTTGGCTTGACCCTGAACCAAAACAATGTATCCGGCACTATTTCGTACTACATCAAGGATGTCGCCCTGGTTGAGAGTGGCGGAGACAAACTCTACGCCGATAACATTAACACAGCTTTTGACAGCACCACCCTTGGCCAGCTCAAGTGTATATTTCATAACACCTCAGGCGTTGTTATCCGCACTCAGGAACCGGACCCCTCAGAAAAGTAATTGAACTCCACCGGCCCGGAGCAAAGGGCCGGAGAACCTCCGGGAACCCTGCCCGGGTCCCGGAGGTTCTTTCACGTTAAACATAAGGAGTTAGCGCGTGAAAATACAACGAAAATTTCTCACCCTATTGCTGGGTATCCTGCTGGTATTCGGGCTTCTTGTTTCGGGATGTCCCACTGACGGTATCGATGAAGATGAAGACGATGCGGGCGGAAAGGCAGCAGTACCCACCATTACCGCCCAGCCGGCCAGCGGCTATTACGAAGTAAACGGTACGGCTCCCGTTTTATCGGTCAAGGCGGAGGTAAGCGACGGCGGTACGCTGAGTTACCAGTGGTATAAAGCCTCTTCTCTTACCGCCACCGGGACCCCAATTGAAGGGGCAGCCGCCGCGACATACCAGCCCGCCGATACCGAAGCGGGCTCCTACTACTATTACGTGGTCATTACCAACACGGTAACGAATAAAGAGCCGGCGGAAAGGGCCAGCAACCCGGCGGTCATAAAGGTAGTAAGCTCCATCGCGGACGCCTTCAATACCGGCGGAAAAGCGCTTGTCTTTGATGCCGATACGGAGTACCAGTTTGTACGCGGTTTTGGGGGGATGTCAAACGTGTGGACTTCTCCGGACATGACGGTGAAGGACATTGATACCCTGTTCAGTCCCGATGGCCTTGGTCTGAATATGTTCCGTATCTGCGTGTACCCTTACATGGACGATCTGTTTAACGGGACGGAAGCCGGCGATGCCTCAGCAGGAAACAGAAAAACCCATTCGGATTATTACCAGCTGGTCAAACGGGTCAACGAATACGGCGGCTATGTCCTGGCAAGCCCCTGGACTCCGCCGGCGGAGTTTAAAGATCCTCCCCAGAGAAATGGCGGCAGCTCTTTGAAGCCGGCGTTCTACGGCGCGTACGCCCAGCATCTGCGGGATTTCTGCCAGAGGATGCTGGATAACGGCGCGCCTATTTACGCGATTTCCATTCAGAATGAACCTAACTGGGCGGCAACCTATGACGGCTGCGAGTGGAGCCCGGAGCAAATGCGGGACTTCTTTAAAGAGGTTGGGCATTTTACTACCCTCCCCACTCCAATAACCGGCTATGGCGGGGGTAAAAAAACTGACTACGTGCTGACCATGAACGGCGAGTCCGCCAATTCCCCCACTATCAATGACGCGGCGCTGGACGACCCGGTTTCAAAGGCGGCCATTGACGTTCTCGGTCGCCATATTTACGGAGACCGGACGACCAAGTATACCAAGGGTCTCGATATGGGTTACGAAGTATGGATGACCGAAATCAACACCAATTCCGGTAATGCGACCGATTATCCCCAGGATTCCACCTGGCCTCTTGTATGGGGTTTTATCAACGATGTCCATAACTGCTTACACAACAACAATGAAAGCGCCTTTATCCATTGGTATTCCAAACGTTTTTACGGCCTTATCGGCGACGGTCAGTATACCACGGCAAACGGCGAGCCGACCTACCGGGGCTGGGCCCTTGCTCAGTACGCTAAATTCGCCAACGAGACGACCCGTATAGGGCTCACCGCAGAAGGTATATCCATTAATACCAGTACTACGATGGGTTCGGAACTCAAAGTAACCGCGTACAGGTCAGAGGACGGTAATTCCCTCAGCATGGTTATCTTAAACCCGGCAGACCAGGCCGTCGGAGATGTGGAGATAAAGCTTCCCTCCGGCTTTACTGCAACCAGCGCCTATGGAATGAAAACCAACAATGGCAGCAAAGGCGCAGCGGAACCGGTGTATCTGAACGCCGCCGGGAATGCGGGATTTATAAACCTGCCTGCCAGCACGATTATTTCAGTCAAATTTACAAAATAAGCTCCGAAAAACTTTGCCCGGTAACGCCCCGCGTGAACCGGGCAGTTTTACATTTTTTCAGAGGAGGAATTACGCATGAAAAAGTTTTTTGCCGTTCTTGCTGCTGCGGCTCTTGCCGCGCTGCCCGGGTTTACCGATGAATTCAATCTTTCCGGCGAGGTCAAGACCGGTTTGTATTGGGAAAAAGTACAGGATGGGGACGGAGAAGTCTCGTCTAATAACGCCAAGCTGCATAACACCGACGATGCCGGCAATAATGAGGGCCGTCTCCGGCTGAATTTCCATTACCGGCACGATACTATCGGAATGAAGCTCCGTATTCAGGAATCGGATTGGGGGAGCCAAACCTTAAAATGGGGCGAAACTTTTCCCTATGCCTTTATCTATGGCAATTTTCTGGATGACCGGATCAAGCTTTCCGCCGGAGGGCTTGGCGATTCCCCCTGGGGAATTGGCGGGCCGGAAGAGTGGGACGAACTGGATACCGGCGTCATAGGTATACGCACGGAAATTAAATCCGCCTTTATTCCCGGCCTGAATATAGGCTTTGTGTTGAACGACTGGAATGCCATTGAGCCTGAAGGAGAAGAGCGGACCCTGGGAGATCTGCTGCAGGAATCGGTACTGGGCGCGTCCTACGATCATGAGTATTTCGGCCTCCGGTTTGCCTGCCGGCTGGACAGCAAGGCGGACTTTTACACCTCGGACGCTGACGGCATTAATGGAGCGGAATTAATTTACCGCCTGGAAGAGCGGTCCTTGAAGAATTTGCTGCCGGGTTTCCAGATCTGGGCCAACGGCCACTATAAAGGCATTAATAAGGAAGACAATACCCTGTTTAGGACAGCCAACGTGCTGTACATCCAATATGCTCCCGAGCTTTTTACCGCCCAGATCCGCCTTGGCTGCGATACCGGCTGGAAGCGGCAGGAGCTGAATGTCAGGGGCAGTTTCTGCTATAACATTTTGAACTTTCTCAGCGCGGGGGCGTCGGCTTCTTACATCCAGGATTATGAAACCAAGATCAGCCCGGGTTCGCCTTTCTCTGAATGGAATGTTGAACCTATGGTCAAGGTAACTCTGGGAGGGGCGTATATTGAGTTTGTCTATCACTATGGCAGGGAGTATACCAGTCCGGATGTCGAAACAAAGACCCATTGGATAAACCTGCGTTTGGTGTATACGTTCTAAACCGGGCGGATAACTGCCAGATTCCCACCTATAGGAGGAATTACACATGAAAAAGTTTTTTGCCGCCCTTGCTGCCGTGGCCTTTACCGTGCTGCCCGCGCTTGCCCAGGAATTCGATCTTTCCGGCGAGATCAAGACCGGCATATATTGGGAGAACAAACAGGAAGGGAACGAAGAAGCAAAGTCGGCAGGCTATATGCATAATAACGACGATGCCGGCAATGAAGGCCGCTTCCGGTTAAATTTGCATTACCGGCACGATACTATCGGGGTAAAAGTCCGGTTCCAGGAGACAAACTGGAAGGCGCTTTTCCAGAGCGCAGGGCTGAATTGGACAACCAACTTTCCCTATGCCTTTGCCTACGGTAATTTTTTGGATGACCAGCTCAAGATTTCCGGCGGCAGGCTTGGCGACTCCCCCTGGGGAACGGGCGGGCCAGAAATGTGGGTTGAACTGGACACTGTTTTAGGCATACGCACGGAAATCAAGCCCGCCTTTATGCCAGGGCTGAATATCGGCTTTGTGCTGAACCAATGGAATTATGCCGCCGACACGAGTGTTATTGCTACAGAGAGAACCCTCGGCAGCCTGCTGCAGGAATCGGTGGTGGGCGCATCCTATGATCATGAGTATTTTGGCCTCCGGTTTGCCTACCGGCTGGACAGCAAGGAAGATTACCAAAATACTATATCGAATATAGAGGAGGCCAATGAGGGGGAAGACTTAATTTACCGCGTGGAAGAGCGGGCCTTGAAAAATCTGCTGCCGGATTTCCAGATCTGGGCTAATGGACACTATACAGGCATTAACTGCGGTCCCGCTTTTAATATGAAAGGTAACAACTGGCTGTACATCCAGTACGCCCCGGCTCTCTTTACTTCCCAATTCCGCTTGGGGTACGAGGTTGGCGGGAACGATACCACCGGAAAGCGGCAGGTGTTAAACGCCAAAGGCAGCTTTTATTACAATTTCCTGAGCTTCCTCAGCGCGGGAGCGTCAATCTGTTATGCCCAGGATTATGGGGTCAAAACCAGTCCCGGCTCGCCATTCTACGAATGGAATGTTGAGCCGAAGGTTAAGGTAACTTTTGGAGGGGCTTATGTCGAGTTTGTTTACCACTATGGCAGCATGTATACCAATCCGGATGTCGAAGAAAAGACCAACTGGATAAACCTGCGCCTGGTATACACGTTCTAAGGGAGACGGAGAAAAAACCAGATGTTCTGTTTTATGCGGCGGCCCTGGCAGTATTCCTGGCGGGCTGCCTCACGGAACCTCCTGGAGAAGGTGTACCTCTACCTTACCGGCGAAGGTTTTTTGAAAAATCTATCGAACAATCTTTGCGAAAATTTAAAAAAACTTTAGTTGCATTACATTATGAGATAATGCCAGCATGTCTGCTCGATACCATCAGAGGCCGATTGGAGCTAAATCGGCCCAGGTTGAAAGGCATTACTTAAAAAATAACCGGAAATTTAAAATCCATACTCTTTTGTCAATAATTTTATCATGCGCCGCACAGATGCGGCGCATTTTCATTTAGAAAAAATGGCGCTTAACCTTGCTCTGGCCGAATCATAGTGTAATGGATGCTGCCCGGCGCCAGGGGATCTTCCCGGACTTTCTGGAAGCCGTAGCGGGCGTAGATGTCCAGGTTGACCGCGTCCTGGGTTCCCAGAAAACAGGCCGCCCGGGAGGCGTCGATTTCCTGGAGCTTTTTCCGTATCAGCGCCGAGGCGATCCCCTTACCCTGTTCTTCCGGCAGAACCGCAATAGGGGCCAGACCCCAATAGGGCTGGCGTATCACCTGATCCCGGGCGGCCATAAGAGTATGCAAAAAACCGAAAAACCGCTCCCGGAGGCCCGGAGAAAAAACAGCGCAGGCTTCCTCCAGGGAGTGATCCTCCGCCGGAGGGACGCTTTCAGGAGGAGTCCAGACAGCGACGCCAAGGATCCGCTGATCCCGGAAAGCAAGGTCTATCTCGCTGGTTCCCAGGTTATGTTCCAGCCTAAGGCGGAAGTTGAGGGTGAGAAATTCCCGCCGTTCGGTTTCATCCGGGGCGATGTAACGGTAAAAGGGCCGGTCCTGAAAGGCCGATACCAGAAGGGAGAGAACTTCCTCAAGATGTTCCGGCCCCATAGTTTTGATGTCCATAGCTTATTTTCACCAATCCTGCATGGTTAGTCAAACCGGTACAGGGGAGTGGACAAGTACCGTTCCCCTGTGTCGGGCGCAATGGCAAGCACGGTTTTACCCGCCCCCAAACGTTCCGCGACCCGCGCCGCGCTGAGGATCGCCGCCGCGGAAGAATAACCCAAAAGGAGGCCTTCTTTGGCCGCCAGTTCACGGGCAAAGTTCAGCGCCTCGTCGTTGGTAATACGGATGATCTCATCGTAGATACCCTTGTCCAGAACCTGGGGAATGATTCCCGCCCCTATGCCCTGAATCACATGAGGTCCCGGCTGTCCGCCGCTTAATACCGGTGAGGCGTCTGGCTCTACGGCGAAAATTTGAATATCCGGGCGGAGCTTCTTCAGGTAACTCCCCGCGCCGGTAATAGTTCCCCCGGTGCCGATGCCCGCCACAAAAGCGTCCGGGACTTTGCCGCCAAAGGCTTCCACGATTTCCGGCCCTGTGGTCAATGTATGGGTTTCGGGGTTATGGGGGTTTTCAAACTGTTTAACCTCAAAATACCCGTATTTGGCCGCCAGTTCCGCCGCCTTGTCAAAGGACGGCTTTATTCCCCCTGCGCTGGTAACAATGACCACCTCCGCGCCATAGGCCCTGGCAAGCTGGCGGCGTTCCAGGCTGACATTATCCCCCATGACGATGACCAGCTTGTAACCCTTGACCGCGGCAACCAGGGCAAGGCCGATGCCGGTATTACCGCTGGTTACTTCAAGCAGGGTATCCCCAGGTTTGATTTTCCCCTCCGCTTCGGCGGCGTTGATCATGTTGAGGGCTATCCGGTCTTTGACGCTGCCCCCTATATTAAAACTTTCCAGTTTGACATACACTTCGGCCCCGTCCCTGGGAGCCAGGCGGTTCAGTTTGAGTATCGGCGTATTCCCGATAAGCTCCGCGGCGTTTTGCGCAATAGTCAGCGGCATAGTGTTTCTCCTTCCACGTTAAAGGGAATCGGGAACGCCCGGCAGGGCCGCGAAAACGCTGTCGGTCAGGACATTCACATCAATCGATTGATCCACGATGCCAATCTGCTGGAGGTCCCGGCTGTTCCGCAGGATTGCCTCCCGGGCACCGCTTACCGAGGCGCGGTAAGTGTAGGTCTTGAGAACCTGGGCGTTCACCCCGGGATCCCCGGCGACGTAATTTTTTTCCGCCATCAGCCGGGCTGTTTCTTCGGGATTTTCCTGCACATAGCGGGTCGCCTTTTGGAGGGCCCGGACAAATTTCGCCAGGGTTTCGGGATGATTTTTGTACACCCGGCTTGAGGCTTCCACCACACAGCAAATCTCATCCTTGAGGTAATCGTCGCTAGTGGTGTTGATGATCACTCTGCCCTTTCCGTCCTGTTCCACAATCCACGCTGCGGGATCGTTAAGGGCAATGGCGTCCACCTGTTTGCGTTCCAGCGCCAGGGGAAGATCGCCGGGCGAGAAGATGACCCATTCTACCTCGCCGCCGTCGGCCCCCACATTGATACCCAGCCGGGCCAGATACCGCTGGGTGATGAGCGTCGGAGGAGCGCCCAGGCCGCTGACCCCAATCCGCTTACCCCGCAGATCTTCGGCGGTTCTTATATCAGAATCAGGATCGGCCAGCACCTTGATGCAGCCTGTATGAAGCCCCAGGGGAATTTTGACATCCAACCCGTTGGACAAGGGCTGAATCATCCCGGCCAGGAGGAAATTGGTCACGTCGATTTGCCCGGTAGTCAGAAGCTGATGAGTCTGATTCACGTCGATTTTGATCTCTTCATACTTGAGGCCCTCTTCCCCGTAAAACCCCTTTTCACTGGCGATAAAGAAGGGGGCCGTACAGAGTCCGGCAGTAATGCCTATCCCTACTTTAATGACATAATCATCTTCGGAAGCCTGCTTTGCGCCTCCAGCCGAAAGGTTCATCCCCTGAATCAACAAAACGCAGAGGGTAACAACAATAAATCGTTTCATAGATACTCCTGATACTCCTATAAGTATATTATTCCACCTGCAACGAGGCGGAAGGCTGCCAACTATAAGCCGGCTTCATGCCGGAGGGGCGGAAAGCTTCTCTCTGCCGTGGGGACTGGCCCAGGAGGAAGTGTCGGGTCCCTTGGGTATGATGCCGAAGCGGTTGCCAGGATCGCAGCACACATGGTAGTGGGCCTTGATGTGATCAAAACAGGTGTTCTCTCCAAAGGCCGGAATTTGATACAGGTCCCGGGCATAGGCCCAGAGATTGGGAAAGTCCATTAACCGGTTCCGGTTGACCCGGAAGGCGTTGTAGTAGGCCGCATCAAACCGGACCAGGGTTACCCACAGCCGGATGTCCGAATCGGTGAGCCTCCCGCCGAAAAGATACCGGCTTTGGGAAAGCCGCCCGTCGAGCCAGTCGAGGCGCCTGAAAACCACCGCATAGGCAGACTCATAAGCTTCCTGGCTCCGGGCAAACCCCGCTTTGTAGACTCCGTTATTCACGTCCTGGAAGATGACGCTGTTCAGGGCGATGATGTCTTCCCGCAGATCTTTCGGGAAGAGGTCCGGCGCGCCGGGCTTATGAAAATCCTTCCAGGCAGTTTCCCAATAGCAGCTCAGGTTGAAGTAGTCGTTGTTCACCACCGTTCCCGAAGGGATGTCCACGACGGCGGGAACCGTAAAACGGCCCTTGTAATCCGGGTCGGTTTTCAGGTACAGATCGCTTACATATTTTACCTTTAGCACCGGGTCTACCCCGTCCGGGTCCAAAGTAAAGGCCCAGTCACTGTACTCTTTGGGAGGACGTATGGGGTCCACGGTTCCCACGCTGAAGGCTTCCTCAAGCCCCAGGAGGCTCCGGGCTATCATCTGCCGGGTGGCCCAGGGGCAGGCGGCGGACCAGATGAGCCGGTAACGGCCAGGTTCCACGGGAAGTTCACCCGCTCTTTTTCCAAAAGGCGTGGTAAAACGGTTTTCCTGCCTGACAAAGGCCCCCGTTATGTTGTCGGTTTCAGTCTGAAACCAGGTATCGTATGCCATGATTTCTCCTTAATTTTCTTTAACCGGTTTTGGCAAAAAGTTTGTCCCTGCCGTGGGACGTATCCCATAGGGAAAGATCGGGCCCTTTGGGTATGATGCCGAAGATATTCCCTGCATCGCAGCACAAATGGTAGTGGGTCTTGATGTGATCGAACCAGGTGTTCTCCTGGAAGGCCGGAATCTGATACAAGTCCCGGGCATAGGCCCAAAGGTTGGGGAAATCCGTTAACCGGTTCCGGTTGACCCGGAAGGCGTTGTAGTAAGCCGCATCAAACCGGGCCAGGGTTACCCACAGCCGGATGTCCGAATCCGTAAGAGTATCGCCAAACAGGTAACGTCCGGTCGAAAGCCGTCCGTCAAGCCAGTCCAGGCGCTTAAACACCAGGGCATAGGCTTTTTCGTAGGCCCCCTGGGACCTGGAAAGGCCGGCCTTGTAGACCCCGTTATTCACTTCATGGAAGATGAGATCGTTCAGGGCGATAATATCTTTCCGTAAATGGCCGGGGAAGAGGTCCGGCGCGCCGGGTTTGTGAAAATCCTTCCATACGGTTTCCCAATAATAGGAAAGGTTGAAATAATCGTTGTTCACCACCTTTCCGGTTGTAATATCAATAATCGCCGGTACGGTAAAGCGGCCTTTGTAATCCGGGTCGGTTTTTAGGTACACGTCGCTTAAGTACTTCACCTTTAAGATCGGATCTACCCCGTCCGGGTCCAGGGTAAAGGCCCAGTCGGTACGCCCGTCCCGGGGCTGGGGGCGGACAGGATCCACCGTACCCACAGAGATAACCTTTTCCAGCCCCAAAAGGCTCCGGACTATCATCTGCCGGGTGGCCCAGGGACACGCGGCGGACCAGATAAGCCGGTAACGGCCCGCCTCCGGGGGAAGCTCCCCTTCTTCCGTTCCGAAGGGAGTAACAAAATGATTCTGCTGCCTGATAAAGGCGCCGGCAATATTTTTTGTTTCATCCTGAAAAGTAACGCTCTGAAACGCCGCCATACATTCTCCTTGTTATGATTGAGGTTGTGTTCAAATCCCGGTTGGGGCGAACCTCCGGCTTGATGAAACAGCCCCTATTAGGAGGCGAATTTTTCCCGGTCATGCCGGTCAAACCACACCGACTGATCAGGCCCTGCCGAAACAATCCTGAAAGGATTCCGTTCGGCATTGGAAATGAGTTGATAGCCCCGTTTGATGGTGTCAAAGTCCGTGGTCTCCCCAAAGCCCGGCGTTTGAAACAGGTCTTTTGCGTAGTTCCACAGGTTGGGAAAATCGACCAGCCGGTTCCGGTTTGTCTTAAACGCCATATAGTATCCCGCGTCAAACCGGGCCAGTGTTACATAGAAGCGGATGTCCGAATCGGTGATCCTATTGCCAAAAAGATACCGCCGGGTGGACAGCCGCTGTTCAAGAATATCCAGCCGGTTAAAGAGCAGATCATAGGCCTTTTCATACTCCGCCTGGTTTTGGGCGAATCCCGCCTTGTACACGGCGTTATTTACTTCGTGGAACAGCGTCTCGTTCAGGGCGTCAATCTCGTCCCGCAGTTCCCGGGGGTACAGATCCGGGGCTCCTTCTTTATGAAAAGGCGCCCAGAGGGTTTCCCAATAATTGGTCAATTTAAAATAATCGTTGTTCACCACCTTGCCGCTGGCGATGTCCACTACTGCCGGAACCGTAGCCCGGCCAGTATAGTCCGGGTCCGCTTTTGCGTAAGCCTCGGACAGATACCGTATCCCCAGAACCGGGTCCACGCCGCCCGGGTCCAGGGAAAATTCCCAGCCTTTTTCGGTCCGGGGCCCGACTTTTCCGATACTGATCGCCTTTTCGAGTCCAAGCAGGCTGAAGGCGATAAGCTGCCGGTGCGCCCAGGGACAGCCTGGGGAAACAATCAGGCGGTAGCGTCCCGCCTCGACGGGGAGTTCCCCATCGCCGGTTCCAAAGGGCGTGGTAAACCGGTTGGGCTGCCGCAGGAAAGCGCCGGTCCCGGTTATTTCGTGGGTTTTTTCACTGACCGCAATTTTATTTACCTGCCGGTCCGCCAGGCCGCAGAATGACGCTTCTTCTTTGCTCACGTATTACTCCTACTATATGGATATTCTTAGAAATAATATAAATCCTATCTTTTTACTATTAGATATTGATAATTCCAGTCTGTCAAGGGGCTTTATCCAGGGCCAGCGTTATTTTCGTTTGAACCCGCAGAAAGGTCCGCCGTCCAGTACCCGGCAGGGTTCCACCGTGAAACACCAGGTGACTGACATCCCTTAAAGTAAACGTCAATGTTCTAAAATTATTGAGGCTTTCCTAAAACTGAAGTTTTGGGAAAGCCTCAGGTGTATTCCGCGTAAAATGTTTTATGGAACCATGCCGGATTATTATGGGCATACCGCTTTTTACCGTTTTAAACGCCATAAGCGTGGACATCTTCACTCTCACAGAATGGACATTTTAATGCTGCTGCTACCATATCTTCCCCCTCTCCAAGTTTTTGGTATACGCTTTTAGAATAATAAGTCTAGAACATTACCTTATCACCACATGATACTTGCACACCCATTTGGTATGTGCTAATCTTCTCCAATTCTGCATGGGTATTCCTTGTGTCGCCTTGCCGGGGGCTTCGCGAGGAGTATAGTATATTAGTATTCTCGCCCTCTTCGGCATAGTCTTTTTAAGCCTCACCTGTAGAGCTGGTGGTTTTATTTCTTAATAATGACAACCGCTGCGGGGTTGCTCCGTCAAATATTCCGGCGTTGAGGGCGGAAACAACCGTCAATCTGATCTTTTTGAGGACACAAGTGAAAAAGAAAAGCGGGATAGGCTTATGCAATTGCTTGACAAGATTAACGATAAATACGGCAAGGGAACAATACGTTTGCGCTTCCGGCATGGCCGGAGGTTGCCGGGGATGTGCCCTGAGATATGAATCGGGATTTTTGTCCCCTGAATATACCACCAGGTTTGAGGATGTTCTGAAGGTGCGGTGCTATAATGGGTAAAATAACGATTGGTACAAGCGGCTTTGATTACCCGGAATGGAAGGGGTCTTTTTATCCCCCGGCGTTAAAGCGGGAGGAATTTCTTTCTTACTATGCGGAACAATTCAATGCCCTGGAGTTGAATTTTAGTTATTACGCAATGCCTAATGAAAAGCAGCTGGCGGGTATGGCGGAACGGAGCGGCAAGCGTATTGTTTTCAGCATTAAGGGCAACCAACAGCTAACCCACTTTATAGAGACTGGGAAATGGCGGGATGCAGCCAGAGAATTCAGGGCGGCTCTTCATCCCCTCCTCAAGGATAACCTTTTAGCCTCGGTACTCCTGCAATTCCCCCAAAGTTTCCACTATGAGGAGGAAACAAGACGGTATCTGGCAAGCCTGCTGGATGAATTCCGGGAAGTCCCCTTGGTGATAGAATTCCGCCATAATTCATGGCAGCGTCCCCAGGTATATGAGGGCCTGGCCGAAAGGGGAGCCGGGTGCTGTCTTTGCGATATGCCGGAAATAAGTAAACTTCCGGCGTTCAAGCCGGTCATTACCGGAGGAATTGCCTATATGCGGTTCCACGGAAGGAATTCTAAAAACTGGTACGGCACTAATGCACGGGATCGTTACGATTACCGTTATACCGATGAGGAACTATCCGCATACGTACCGTTACTTACGGACATATCGAAGAAGTCCAAAACCATGCGGATTTTTTTTAACAACCACGCTAAGGGTAACGCCGCAGTGAACGCTAAAAAACTGATGATCCTGCTGGCGGCGGCATAAGCGGGATCGTTTTTTGTTACCGGTAACTTTTATTTTATGCGGAATTTTTTTTGAAGTGCGAATTTTATGACGAAAAAATCTCGTAAGGAGTCAGGCAGCCTAAAACCTTGAGAGGCCGGTTATTGATTTTAGCAACGATTTTGTCAAGCTGTTTTTGGGTAAAATTATCAAAGGGTATTTTTTTAGGCAAGTACTGCCGTATCAGCCCGTTGGTGTGTTCGTTGAGCCCCCGTTCCCATCAGTGATAGGGATGGGCGAAATAGATGTCCAGCGCAAGAGCGTGCGACAACGCCTTATTGTCCGCGAATTCCTTGCCGTTGTCCGGCGTCAGGGTGTTCCTCATCGGCGCGGGTATTGGCTTGAAGGCGCGGACGGCAGCCTTGTTCAAAGCCGCCGCCGTGTTGTTGTTCGCTTCCATCTCCTTCCGAAACTCGTTGCTGTCATACCCGCAGTCCACTATCTCCACGCATCCAACTATATCTTCTACCAGTTCCGGGGCCGCCTTCACATCGTGTACCTCATCCCCGGTCAAAAGCCCCTCAACCAGCCTCCCGTCACTGGTTATCGCCCCGTGAAACTTCCTGCTTATCCCCGCACGGCTCTTCCCTTTCGTCTGCTGCCCCCTTTTTGCCCACCCCCGTGCCGCTGGACTTTCATCGTCCTGCCGTCGATTATCACTTCCTTCACCACTACCCCTTCCTCCTCCTGGAGCATTATCAGGATTTTCCCCCATAAACCCCTCTTGCTCCGTTCATAGACCACATGCCAAAACCCGTACTCCTCCGGCAGGTCCCTCCAGGGACAGCCGGTCCTCAGGATATACAGGATTCCGCAAAATACCTGGTAATGGGATACTTTGGGCGGACGCCCTTTCCAGGTGTAACTCCCTTCGATGACGGGCAAAACCGTCCGGTTGAATACTTCCTCGCTTACCGGATACAGACGTTTGTTTTCCATGTTCCCCTCCGCCGGTATCCTACCCCAACCCCTCCTCTGTTTTAATCTTTCCTAACAGTGTCTAGTATTGTCAAGTAAATTCCAGCTCACATTTCGCATAACGTTTCGGCGATATTAAGACATTTTTGCAACCCTGGTCGCGCTTACGAAGGAAGCGCGACCAGGGTTGCAAAAACGCGGGTGGAGGGTGGCGTGGGAAAGGAACGTAGAAGAATGACCTGGCGAATAGTCCTGTTATATACAACATCTGTTGCGAGTCGTCTACGGAAACCCTGTAAACGGCTATGGAACCGTTGCAGCCTTTCCCTGCTTCTCGTGATTAGCCCAAATACTGCTTAAAAACGTCCGCTACTGCCAAATGTATCTTTTGGGTGATGTCTCCGGAGAGTTGGCTCACCACCTCTCTGCTGTCGGAAGGTACTAAATCGCCCTTAAAAAGTTCAAAAACCTCTACTTCAAGGGCTTTGGCAAGGTTGCAAAGGGTTCCGGCAAGGGGAAAATTGTTGCCCCGCTCGATATTTGAGAGAAAAGTTATAGAAATACCGGCTTTTTCGGCTAAATCAGCCTGTGATAACTGCCTGAGGGAGCGAAAAATCTTGATATTTTTACCCAAAATATCTTTGAGTTTCTGTTCTTCCATTAAGTAATATATCCGTCCTTTCCTCTTTACCTCCTTTCATTGAACAAATTTTCAGGCCCTATTGACAAACATATATTACTTCAAGTATAGAAGTAATAAGGCGTTTTTCTGGCGATCCATTCCATTTTTTAGGCAGGGATTACGGAAAACCCGAACCCAGCCCATGAGGGCGGGTTACACTAAAAACGGGGGTGGATAAGCCAAACCCCCAAGGAGTCTTTACAATGAAAAGGAAACTTTTCAACAATGCGGTGGTATGTGTTGGGTTAACACTATTCAGCCTTATGGGGTGTGCTACAACGGAGGTTAATCCGGAAGGAAGTCTTGTTATTACAATTGGCGACGTATTGCCACCTCCAGCATCCGGTAACTCTCAAATTGCAGACGGTTCTTATGTCTGCAGTAGAGCGGAAATATTGAGGTTGCCATCTCTTCAGGACCAAATTTTCGGTGGTGAACGGATTACCTACAATAATACGAAGTATGTAAAACCCGGTAAATCGGGGACTAAATCGGTTGCTATTCGTATTAGCAGTGGAAAAGTGACCGAGATTATGGCAGTTCAACAAGGCAAGGGGGAAACAGCAAAGACTTACGCAACGGCAACTGTATACTATTCGGTCGAAACGCCGGTATGGATTCCATCGAGTGCTGATTTTGACAAAGCCTCCGATTTCAATGAAGCAAAATCAATGCTTCATTAGGAGTCTGTAGGAAAAGGTAACGCAACGGTGTCTGTCCTTTTGCGGATAACGGCGAGGACGGAGACCGGGCGTAAGCAGGGTCTCCGTCCCTGTTTTTTGTCTTGGAGTTTATTTTGTCAACTGCGTCATAGCATAGGCAAGGCGGTTATAGCCTGCATTGGCATAATTTATATATTATTTTGGGCAAAATAATTTTTACATCGCAAGTGCAGTTACTTTATCGGGACCTGCGACCCCTCGGCCTTCTGTTCGGCTGGGTCAATGCATTCCCACGCCTCAATGCAAGCGCATTTGGGCGGACGGTCTTTACTCCGCAAAGCCCTTATATGCCCGCCCAAACGTTCAATCTGTGGACAAATTTTAATGACGCTGCCCTGCCGTTTGCGGGCTGTCCAATACACTGGGGGGCGTATAAGGGGTTTTAGCTTCCTGCAAGGGAATGCTTTCCAGATAGTTGTCCAGGATGATCTGTTCCACCTTGCTCAGAAAGATGAACTCCATAGCCATATCGGGCTTTTTGCGGAGCAGCCGGCAAATGGGGGAGATAATATCATTCCCCACCCGGAGGGAACATTCGTGAAGCTCTACCCCTTTGGCCAGATCCTCCGTCAGGCCGGGATTGTCCGGTTCAAGGGAGATGCCGGTAGAAGAAAGGGTCTTGACCGTTGTGGTGATGATGACTTTGCTGACAGGGTGGGCCAGGTAGAAACCGAACCGGGTCCAGGCTCCGGCGCGGTAACGCCGGGCCTTGCGTTTGTCCAGAATATCCAGGTATCGTTCCAGGATGCCTTGAAGGCGATCCATTACAGGAGAACGGCTCAGGTCTCCGGCAATAATGCTGGAAGTTCCAATAAAGAAAGCTTTGGACGCTTCTTCTTGAGAAAAATCGGTTTCTTTAAGGAGGATGATAGGACACCGCTCTTTGGAACGCTCGCAGCGGACGAACTGAACCAGCGCCTTCCAGTGCCGGGGAAAGTCATCGGTGCTGATGATGATACATGCGGGATCGATTTCATCAAGGTTGTCCATTGCTTTGAGTACATGACGGTACTGGATCAGATCGAAATCCATGGGCCTGAGATTCGCCGAAATCAGGCCGGGAATTTTATCCGAAGCAAGGATAAGCATTAGTTTCATTCAGTCCCCAAATTTACCACCGTATAGTCAATAATCGTCCATATATCGTCCTTCCGGCGGAGCGTATAGGTATACCGTTTCTTTTCAACGTAGTTGTTGCCTCCCTTGAATCTTTCCAACACCACAACGGTCCCCTCCTCCGCGCCATAGGCGGTCTGCTCAATCTGAAACTCCATAGGGATAGTAACTATGTCCCCATCAACCACCTCGTTTTGCAGTTCCGACCGGTACCGGGCGGTCATGCGCTGGCGGCCTTCCTCGGATTCAGCGAGCCATTGCCGGCGGCGGCCTCCGTCCCGGGAGAGCAGGGCCTCCAGATCAAGGTACAGGAAGAATTTTTCCCACTGGGATTTCTGCCGGGCCGTGATGGTGTAGGCCACTACCTCGTCGGGGGGAAGTTTTTCCCGGACCAGGATGGCGTTAGTCTCCACGTCCATGGCCAGGGGTATGCCGTCAGGACCGGTAATGACCGGAGGGCGAAGGTTAAGGGAAAGGCGGTTTGATTCCAGGGGCGTGTTCTCTCGGGAAAGGGCGGCGGAATGGTATAACTCAGGGTATACCCGGGCCTGTACCACAAAGGCGCCGCTCTGTCTAAGGTCCGCATAGTTCCGTAAGTCCTCTATAAAAGAAAAGGACTCCCCGCTTTCCACGGAGATCTCCCGGAAATACACCTGGGCCGCCGCAGCCCGCTGCCGGACCAGGAATTCCGCAGGATCCAGCGTCCGGTTGGAAATAGTCCTGACATCGAAGTCTACGGACCAGGCCCGTTCATCCGCCAGCTTGAAACGATAGGGACCGGGGCCCTTGTTGAGGACGGACACCTGGACCAGGATGGGATTGTTTGCTGCATAATAGATACGCTTGTCAAAAAACCGTATGTTGAGTTCTACGTTAGGCCGGCTTTGGTAGGCCGCCGGAAAGGAGGAAACAGCAGTTTCCTGAGCCGGGATAAAGGCGGCAACAGCCAGGACGAAAAATAGGGCAATCTGTCGGTTCATCATGGAAATTCCTCTGTATTAAGAAAAGACAATACTATATTATAGAATCGGAACATCATGTTGAATACCTTATCCTTTCCTGGATTAATTGGAAAAACAAGTTCTTCCCCGGCATTGCAGGCTGCCCTTTCGGCTTTTTGCGGGGGGAAATTCCCTCTGGAAGTGGATTCCCCGGAGGGTTCATTTGCCGCGATTCTCATTGCGGCCTTTTACCAGGCCGGGGGCGGGGTGTTCGCGGTCGTTGTTCCCACGGATCAGGAAGCCGGGGAACTGGCCGCGGACCTGGGCGCTCTGGGACAGCCGGTCTCCGTCTTCCCCTGGTGGGGGACTATGCCCTATCGGGAAATGGCCCCCCTGTCCGCGGTCTTCGGCGAGCGGAGCCGGGTACTGAGCGCCCTTGCGCAGGGAGAGCCGGGCATCTACATCCTCCCGGAGCGGACGTTTCTTACGCCCCTGCCGCCCCCGGATTACCTGAAAAGCCTCCTCTTTACCCTGGAAACCGGGGGCGTCATTGATACTATGGCCTTGGCCTCTACTCTGGTCAAGTACGGGTATACCCGGACGCCCAGAGTTCAGGTCCACGGCGAGTTTGCCCTTAGAGGGGAAGTGCTGGACATCTTTATGGGCGGGGACGAAGCGGCCTACCGCGTCCTCTTTGATTTTGACCGCATCGATTCCATCAAACGCTTTGATCCCCTGGATCAGAGCGGCCAGGATACGGTAAAACGTCTGACCATACGGCCCCTCAAGGAAGTGATCTGGACCGACGACCGTATCCTGGCCCTGGGCCGGAACCTGGAAGCGGCGGAGGAATTCGCCGGCAACGGCAAGGCTTACCTGGAGGACCTTATGGCCCAGGGGAAAACCGGGGGGGAGGAACTGCTCTTTCCCCTGGCCTTTGAGGGGCCGGACCGGGAAGGTTCCCCGGGCATTGGGGCCGCAGCCATGTTCCCCGATTACCTGGGAGAGGGGGCGGCACTCTTCCTTGTGGACCGGGAACGGCTGGAAAACGCCCAGGATTCCCTGTCCAGGGAGTACGACAACCTCTACCGCCGCGCCCGCCGGGAGTTTCCCGACCGGGAAATCCCCCTGCCCTCCCGCGTACTCCTGGGCTTTAACGATCTTGTTTCCCGGACATCCCGGCGGGTCTCTTTCCGGGCTTTTAACGCTATAAAAGGCGGCGGGGAACAGGGGGCGCTCAGGCTTTCCCTTTCCTGCGAGCCTTCCCGAAGCTTTTTCGGTAATATTACGTATCTAAAAGAAGAATTCAGCCTGTTGATGAAAGACGGCTGGAATATCCTGGTAGCCGCCGAGTCGGAAGTACAGGCCGGGCGGATACGGGAACTTTTCCGGGAAGGAATGACCGCCGGAGGGCAGGGAGCCGCGCCGCTGCTTTCGGTAGAGGCCCTGCCCCTTACTGCCGGCTTTGCCATCCCGGATGTAAAGCTCCTGGTAGTCCAGGAGAACGAGATTTTCGGACGCCGGCGGCGGCCCCCCCGGTCGCTCAAACAGGTGCGGAGCGCCGCCATTGACACCTTTGTGGAGCTTAACAGCGGCGACTACGTGGTACATTTGAACTACGGCATAGGCCTCTTTAAGGGAATAGAACGGATACGCGCCCTGGGGCATGAGCGGGATTACGTGAAGCTTGAGTACCTGGGAGAGGAAGTGGTCTTTGTCCCCATAGAGCAGGTCAACCTGGTCCAGCGCTACATCGGGAATGAGGGAAGCCCGCCCCGGCTGGACAAACTGGGTTCCAAAAACTGGGAAGCCCGGAAGCGCCGGGTAAAGGAGTCTGTCGAGGACATTGCCGAACATCTCATCGCCCTGTATTCCAAGCGGAAAGCCGCGCCGGGCTACGCCTTTCCACGGGATATGGAATGGCAGACCATGTTTGAGGCCGCCTTTCCCTTTGAGGAAACCGAAGATCAGCTCAGATGCGTGGAGGAGATCAAGGCGGACATGGAAAGTCCCCATCCCATGGACCGGCTGGTCTGCGGCGACGTGGGGTACGGCAAGACGGAGGTTGCGGTCCGGGCCTGCTTTAAGGCCATCATGGGGGGGAAGCAGACCGCCTTCCTTGCCCCTACCACCATCCTGGCGGAACAGCACTATGAAAACTTCAAGGAACGGTTCTCCCAGTTTCCCGTCCGGCTGGGTATGCTTTCCCGGTTTGTGGACCGGGCCGCTATACGCAAGACCCTGGAAGCCGTGAAAGCAGGGGAAATCGACATCTTGATAGGGACCCACCGCATCATCCAGAAAGACGTGACCTTTAAAGACCTGGGGCTTCTGGTAATAGATGAGGAACAGCGCTTTGGGGTCAAGGACAAGGAGCGGCTCAAGGAACTCAAGACCAACGTGGACTGTCTGACTTTAAGCGCCACGCCCATACCCCGGACCCTTCACATGAGCCTTCTCAAGATACGGGACATGAGCCTCCTGACCACGCCGCCCCAGAACCGGCATCCCATAGAGACGGTGATCGAGGAATGGAACGAGGAGCGTATAGCCGCGGCCATCAGGCGGGAAGTGGAACGGGGAGGCCAGGTCTTCTTCCTCCACAACCGCATAGAGAGCCTCCGGGAAACCAGGCTGCGGATAGAACATCTGGTCCCCGAGATGCTGGTGGAAACCGCCCACGGCAAGATGGACGGCGGGGAGCTTGAGGACGTGATGCACCGGTTCGTGCATGGAGGGTTCCATGTCCTGGTTTCTACCACTATCATAGAGAACGGCATCGACATCCCCAACGTGAACACCATCATCATAGACAGGGCGGATATGTACGGCGTCTCCCAGCTTTACCAGCTCCGGGGCAGGGTAGGCCGTTCCGACCGGGTGGCCTACGCTTACCTCTTTTATCCCCGGGACGCCCAAATCAACGAGCTTGCCATGAAACGCCTCCAGGTGATTTCCGATTTTACGGAACTGGGATCGGGTTTTAAGATCGCCATGAAGGACATGGAAATCCGGGGGGCAGGGAACCTGTTGGGCAGGGAACAGTCCGGGGACATCTATTCCGTCGGCTTCGATCTCTACCTCCATCTTCTGGATGAGGCCATCCAGCGTCTGGAAAATTCGAACTACGAAGCGGAGAACGAAACCCTTCTGGAGCTTGAATATTCGGGCTTCATTCCTGATAATTATATTGATTCGGCCCAGGAGAAAATGGAGGTTTACAAGAAGATAGCGTCCATTAAAACCAGGGATGAGTTGGAACGGGTCTACGCCGAACTTTTGGATCGTTTTGGGCCTCTGCCCGATGAGGCCGCCTCTCTCCTGGCCCTGGCGGAGATACGCATCATCTGCCGGGACATCGTGGTTTCCTCCCTTAAAGAGCGGAACGGCCTTCTCAGGGTGGAATTCGGCAAGGTCTCACGGGTAAAGGTGGACCGCCTGATCCGGCTTATGAAAGAATCCGGCGGCAAGGTTAAGCTTGATCCCAAGGCCCCCAATGTGCTGCTCCTGCGGACCGGCAACATTGGCCTTAAAGAGAAAAGCGAATTTATACGGGAAAAACTGGCGGCCCTGGCGGGTTGAGGCAGTAAGGAGCGGTAATGAACGAAGTAAAAGCGGTTGTGTTTGATTATGGCAAGGTGATTTGCCACCCTCCCGGGGACGATGTGATGGAGAAACTGGCGGCCCTGGCGGGTCTTGCCCGGGAGGAATTTGAGGGACTGGTATGGAAACTCCGCACCCCCTATGACCGGGGTGTGATAACCGGCGTTGAATACTACCAGAGTATCTTTGCCGCGGCGGGCCTTCCCCAAGACGCCGCCCTTGCCGGGGTCATGCACCGCCTCGACACCGACAGTTGGAAGGCCATAAATGCCGAAACTGTGAAGCTTATGGAAGACATTAAGGCGGCGGGCTTTCTGCTGGGCATACTCTCCAACATGCCCTGGGATTTTTTGGATATGGCCCGGAAGACCTATCCGGTATTCAGTCTTCCCCATGTGGGGATATTCTCCTGCGAAACCGGAGCCATCAAGCCCGAGCCTGCCATTTACCGCGCTTTGACAGCCGCCCTGGACTGCGCGCCCGGGGAAATCCTATTCTTTGACGATGTGCCGGTCAACGTCGAAGGCGGCCTGGCTGCGGGCATCCGTTCCTATGTGTGGCAGGACGCCGGAACCGCCCGGACTTTGCTGCGCCGGTTCCATGTTCCGGTATAGAAGGATACGCCGGGCATGGTAGAACGAACAAATATGGCAGAAAGAGGACCTGTATGATATTAGTAAAAACCGCTGCGATTTTTGTTCTCGTTGGATTTACTCTGATTTTACTTATCCCCGTGGGCCTTATTGTTTTCCTTTTTACCATCCTGGGTTTTCAAAAACCCATGGCCGCCATGATGTATAAAGTCGCCCAATTCTGGGCCCGGGGTCTCATCAAGGTGGTGGGTTGTCCCGTGACGGTAACCGGCAGGGAACACATTCCCCTGAAAGGAGGCGTCTGTTTTGTCAGCAACCACGGCAGCATTTTTGATATTGTCCTCCTTTTGGCCTATGCCGGGCGGCCCATCGGGTTTGTGGCGAAAAAGGAATTGTCCTTTATCCCTCTGTTGAATATGTGGATACTCCTTATCGGGGGGCTTTATATAGACCGGAATTCCCCCCGTAAGGCGGTAAAGTCCATCAGCGCCGGGGTCAACCGTATCAAGTCCGGGGGCGGCATGATTATTTTCCCCGAAGGACACCGCAGCAGAGGCCGGGGTTTGCTTCCCTTCCATCCGGGGTCCTTCAAGCTCGCCACTCTTTCCGGCGCTCCCATAGTCCCGGTAGCCATTGCCGGCAGCTATGATGTCTTTGAAAAAAACTACCGCGTTCAGACTCATCCGGTCCGGGTGGCTTTCTGCAAACCCGTCTATACGGCGGATATTCCTGCGGCGGATCGCCGCAGGGTGTTGACGGAGCAGGTTCGGGCTATGATTGCGGATACCTTGGGGCAAAGTCATTAAAAACCGGTAGTACCGGCAATGCCGCTGACAGGGAAAACCTGATAGATAGAGGCTTTCAAATCTATGCCGGCAGCGTTCTTGCACAGACCGGGACTCCCAGGGGAAGCTGGAGGTTCAATCTTGCCGCCCCGGCAAGGGCGGGGTCCTATCCCAGGCTTATGGTTTGGGAGGCCCGGATGTCTTCGGAACCGGCGCCAATCATAAAACAATAATCCTGGGTATCCGCCGCAAAAACCCCGGCGGCTTCATCGTAATAGGCCAGGTCTTCCCGGGGTATCTCGAAGGAAAGGGCCCGTTCCTCCCCCGGCTGCAAGTGAATCCGCTCGAAGCCGCAGAGCTGCCGCCGGGGGCGGGGAAGGTCCCGCCGGGTCGAGGCGGCGTAAACCTGGGCTGTCTCGTCCCCCGCCCGGGTTCCGGTGTTTTTTACGGTAAAGGAAACCTGAACGCCCCCTTTCCCCGGAGAAACCCTTAGTTTGTCATAGGCAAAGGTGGTGTAACTGAGGCCGTAGCCGAAGGGATATAACACCGGTTTATCGTAATACAGGTAGGTGCATTTATTTTTGATAATGTCATAATCGTTCAAGTCCGGCAGGTCCCGGTCATTCAGATACCAGGTCATGGAGAGCCGGCCCGCAGGGTTGTAATCCCCGGCCAAAACTGCCCCAAGGGCGGCGCCTGCTTCCTGGGCGCCATGACTGGTGTAGAGAATTCCCCGGGCGTATTTTTCCTGAGCTTTTATGGCATAGGGAAACCCCGCAATAATGCAGAGGATGGTGTTGGGATTGGCCCGGAAGGCGGATTCCAAAAGGGCTGTCATCCGTACCGGCAGGTCCAGGGTTTCCCGGTCAATACATTCCCGCGCGCCCACCAGGGAGTGGTTCCCCAAAACCACCACCGCAGCGTCCGCGTCCCGGGCCGCGGCGGCGGCTTCCGCGAGGCCGTCGCTTAAGGGGACTATCTCCAGGGCCGCCAATAGTTCGTTGATCCTTTGGATGCCCCCCTGGGCGTAGGGTTTATTGTAAATACTGTCCCCCCGCCGGGTGGCCATGCCCGTGGTTTCCGGGGCGCCTTGGCTTTCTTCCGGCAAAAAATGGTTCCCCCTGCAAAAAAACAATTCCCGGACATACCAGCCCCACATGGCGGGGGCGTCACCGCGAAGTTCCCCCGTTTCGGTAGTGGTAAGGTATTTTTGGGTTTGGGTATGGCGAAAGCCGAAACCTCCGTATCCCCAATCATAGACCCGAAAGGCGGCGCGGTCCGATTCGGTTCCGTCTAAACTTACCGAACCGTCCGGCAGTACCCGCAGCCACCGGTCTGTCTGGCGGTTATACAAGCCGCAGGTATCGTTGCCGTCCACGTAAACCACCTGGCTTTTGGGGAAGGCCCCGGCGATGCCCGCCAGGGGCGTTGTTTCGTAGGGCGGATTCCCGGAATACCAGTCCGGCATATTTTCGCCCCCCAGGGTCCCGATAACCGCGATTTTTCCGTTTTTTTCCCGGGCCAGGGGCAATATCCCATCGTTTTTTAATAAAACCACCGCTTCCCGGGCGGCCCGTTTTGCCAGGGCGGTATTTTTTTCGGAGCACAACACCGCCCGGGTAATGCCGGCGTAGGGGTTTTGGGAGGGGTCCGCATCAAAGTGCCCCAGCCGAAACCGGACCCGCAAGGTGTGGCTAATGGCGCCGCTAATGTCTTCTTCGGTAACCAGCTTTTTTTCCAGGGACTCATGGGCGGCTTGGATCACCATGTCCTGGGGGTTCAAAAATACGTTCATCCCCGCCCGCAGAGCCGCTGCAAAGGTTTCGGCCAGGGTCGGCAGGTATTTATGGGCCGCTACCGTCAGCCACAGGGCCCCGGCGTCGGTGATAAAGTAACCCTCCCAGCCCCACTGGGCCCGGATCAGGGAGTTCAGTTCCGGGTTCAGCATGGCGGGTATGCCGTTAACCCGGTTGTAGGCGGTCATTAACGAAAGGGCTTTGCCTTCCCTAAGGGCGTAAGAAAAAACCCGCAGGTAATATTCCTGTTTTGTCCGGGGAGTCAATACCGAATCGGTAAAACCCCGATCCCGCTCAAAATTATTGGCGTAAAAATGTTTCGGCGTAGCCACGGCCTTAACATAAAAGGGATCGTCCCCCTGGATGCCCTGGATAAGTTCTGCCGAAAGTTTACCCGCCAGGAATGGGTCTTCGCCGTAAGCCTCTTCATTGCGCCCCCACCGGGGATCCCGTTCCATATCAATGGTCGGACAAAAAAGGCTCAAAAAGCAGGTATGGTTCGACAGGTCATAGTAACCCCGGGCCTCGTCGCCGATAACCCCGCCCACTTCCCGCAGCAGGGACCGGTCCCAGGTGCAGCTTAGTCCCTGGGGCTGGGGGAACACGGTGGCTTTGCCCCCCTTCCGGTCTACCACTCCATGGGCGCCTTCCGCTTCCGCGCTGTACTCCCCGATGCCCAGCCGGGGCACGGCGGCCTGGATAACCGGCAGGAAGCCGATTTTTTCTTCCCCCGTAAGCCGGTCCAGCAGATCCTGTACCCGGCTTTCCAGGGACGCCCGATGATCCTGGTAGGTAAACATAAAACCCCCTAGTTAGGGTCTGTCAATAATGTAGACACATTATTGACAGACTACCTTATAAAGCGCATTTTCGCAGCCTTTAGGCGAGAAAATGCAAGGTCTGTCCACAAAGTAACCGACTTTGTGGACAGACACTAGTTAGCGCCCCAAAGTTTCAATTTGTCCTTTACCAATACAGTTAACGCCTTATTTGCCTCATCAATGCCGATGCCCCGCAGGTCCGACATAAACCTGTCCCAGGCGGCGTCAAAATCCTCGGGCTTGCCCAGGATCATATTGGCCAGGGCGGCTTTGGAAAGATCGTCGGCTTCGGTAACCAGAGCGTTTACGTCCGGGGGCAGCGTGTACTGCCAGGCCTGGCCGTGTTTGGAAATGCCCAGCTTCTCCGGGGAGGGAAACAGGTCAACCCACATCTCCACCCCATAGGCCGCCAGGGTTTCCTTCTCCACAGGCAGGTAATTGGCCTTAATCGTTTCGGGGCTGAATTTGGTCATATAATTCCCGGTGGAATCGATATAGCCCCGGCCCCGTTGGGGGAAAGGATAGGCCCACCGTTCCACCCCGGTTTTTCTGCCGTAATCGGGGTCCGTGTCTTGCATGGCCCGGTCACTGGCACGCTGTACCCGTTTTCCGTTCACTATCTCATAGTTTACCCCTAAAAGTCCCCAGTTGGTAAGCACCTGGGCCTCTTCGGAGCACATCCAGTCGATAAATTCAAAGGCCCGTTCCGGGTCCTTGCAGTCCTTGGAGATGGCGATCCCCCAGCCGCCGCCGAAGCCAAAATCCTTGAGCATCGCCGACTCATATCGCTCGTCCGCGACGATGGGCAGATAGGCATAGGTCCGTTCAGGCATACCGTCCTTGACCAGGGAGGTCCGCACGTCGTTGTAGCCCCAAAGAGGGTAGCCGATAGCCAGGACCCGCCCCGACGCCAGTTTGGCCTTCCAGACATCCTCTTTTTGGATAAAAGATTCCGGGTCCAGGATACCCTCGGCATGCATACGGTTAAGCCATTTGTAGAAGATCTTCATATCCGGATGGAGGAATTTATAGGTGGCTTCGTAGGTTTTTTGATCCACCAGCCACTGACCGTCATCGGGCCAGCCGATGAGATAATTCGCCGGATTTGCCAGGTCGATATACCACTGCCAGGTGTCGATCAACAGGGATATCCCGAGGGTTTTTTGGCCGTTGATGGTCGGGTATTTTGCCAGGTAAGCCTTGATGGCCCGCTCATAATCCGCCAGGGTCCGCATAGGGGGATAGCCCAGCTCCTTCAACACTGCGTGCTGAATTTGCAGGGAGCCGTCGGTTTCCCACTTGGTGGTAACCACATCGTAGGTCCCGGCATTGTAGATCCGGGGATCGGCGGTGGAATTTTTCAGCCGCACGATCTGATCGCCGTACAGTTCTTTGATGTATTTGCCCCGTTTTTCAATCAGATCGTCCAGGGGAATAACCGCCCCGGCGTCTATGAGCTTGGAAAGATCCCCCTTGGCATAGATCAGGTCCGGGTATTGGTTCGAGGCTATCATCAGGGGAATCGCCTGGGTATCGCCTCCCACGGGCCGGTCCACCGCCAGACTGACGCCGGTCAGCTCGGTGATCCGTTTTGCCACCGGATCGTCAAAGGGCATATCCTCAGTGGCGTCGGCGTTAAACAAGGTAAAGGTAATGGGCGTTTTGGTTCCCGCGGTGGTGGGCGCCGGGGAAGCCCCCGCACTCCGTCCGCCGCCGAATACCAGCGAAAGGCCGGCCCATAAAAACAGGGCCGTAAAAAGGGTCGTTCTTTTCATCATGATTTCCTCCAAAAGATTAATTTAAGAATCAAACGATTCTCAGGACCTCAAGGTCCTTGGTTACTCCTTCACCGAACCCAGGGTCATACCGGAAACAAAGTACCGCTGTAAGAAGGGGTAGACTACCAGGATCGGTACGGTGGCAATCACCGTAATGGCCATCTTGAGGGCTTCGGGATTCCGCTTGGCGTTACGCAGGCCCTCGGAATACACATCGGCGCTGGAACTGACGTTTTGGGCGCTGTCCAAAACCTTCATCAGCTCAAATTGAAGGGTGGAAAGGGCTTTAACCGCCCGGGTATAGAGGTAGGTGTCGAACCAGCTGTTCCACTGGCCCACGGCGATAAACAGAGCCACCGTTGCCAGCACGGGCATACAGAGGGGCAGGATGATATTGAAAAATATCCGCACATCATTGGCGCCGTCTATTTTTGCGGATTCCTGCAGCGAAATCGGGATGCCCTGGATAAAGGTTCTGATGATGATCACGTTAAAGGCGCTGATAAGACCGGGAATAATATAGACCCCAAAGGTGTTTATCAGGCCCAGGTTACGGATCAGGATGTATTCGGGGATAAGCCCTCCCCCCACATACATGGTAACCACCAGAAGGGTGGTAAAAAGTTTGCGGAACATAAAGTCCCGCCGGCTGAGTGCAAAAGCAAGCATGGCGCAGCTTAACACCCCCGAAAGGGTCCCGATTACGGTACGCAGTACCGACATCCTGAACGCTGAGGGCAGATTGCTCCCCGCCGAAAAAAGGTCCCGGTAGTTATCGATGGTCGGGGCCCGGGGCAGGATATGGATGCCCCCCTTTACCGTGTCGATGGGATTGTTAAAGGATTTGGCCACCACGTTGAGGAAGGGGTAGAGGGTAACCACGATAATCAGGATCATCACCAGCACAATTACGGCGTCGGTAATGGCATCCGCTGTTTTCGACTGTTTTATGGTCATCCGCCGCCTCCGCTAAATAAGGCGATCTTCGCCGATCCGCCTGGCCGCGGTGTTGGCGCAGATAAGCAGGATAATGCTCACCACCGATTTGAAGATGCCGATGGCGGTGCCAAAGGAATACCGGAAAAGGCCGATGCCGTAGTCCAGGGCGTATTTGTCCAAAACCAGGGATTTGGCGGATACCACAGAATTGCCCAGGAGCATCTGTTTTTCAAACCCGATATTGATGATGTTCCCGATGCTCATGATTAAGAGGATGGTGATGGTCGATTTGATCCCCGGCAGGGTGATGTACCAAATTTTTTGCAGCCTGCTTACCCCGTCTATTTCCGCGGCCTCGTAGATCGCCGCATCGATGCCGGTGATAGCCGCCAGGTAAATGATGGCATTCCAGCCGGTCTCCTTCCATATATCAGCAAACACCACGATCCACCAGAAAAGGTTCTGGCGGATCATAAAATTATAGGGTTCCTTGAGGATGCCCAGGTTGACCAAAATCTCATTGACCGGCCCCGAGGGAGAAAGGATGGTGGTAACAATATTGGCCACGATAACCCAGGAAACAAAGTGGGGAAGGTAGGAAACGGTTTGGGCAAACTGCTTAAAACGGAGGACCCGCAGTTCGTTTAACAGGATGGCAAAGGTGATGGAGGTAGTGAACCCAAAGATAAGCCCTAAAAAACTCATCCCCAGAGTGTTTTGCAGGGCCTGGTAAAACTGGCGGGCCGCAAAAAGGGCCCTAAAATGCTTAAACCCTGCGAATTCCTGTTGGAAAAACCCAAACTGGGGTTTATAGTCCTGGAAGGCCATAGCCCATCCGGTAAGGGGGATATACTTAAAGATAATAAGCCAAATCATAAAGGGGACCGACAGCAGCAGGAGGTACCGCTGATCAATCACCCGTTTTAACCAGGACTTTCCCCTCCTATCCGCCGTATGCCGCATATCACGTTTCTTACGAAGAGAGAGAGTGGGGGGGGGTAACTACTTATATACAAAGAATTACGTAAAAACGCCATCCTCTAAAAAACTCCCTCTTGGATTATCACTAACATGATACATTTCAATAAAAACGTGTACTCATTAACGCTATAAAAGACAGCGTATCATGCCTTGTGAATGTGTGTCAACCCCCCGCAGTTGGACATCAGCAATTCTCAGTTTACCCTCCATCATCGTCGATGAAGTCTTCGCCCCGGACAAAAAGCAAAAACTCCGGCCATGTTTCATGCAAGGCATAGCGCAGGGCTGCCTGCATATGGTAAAA